>JAEUUY010000005.1 GCA_016787225.1 Chitinophagales bacterium | reverse complement strand
TTCGAATTATCGAAGCCTTTTTGCATTTCAACCAAAATTTGGGAGGGGATTAAATCACCATTTTAAACATAGGCCTTGCTCACCGGAGCTATGTTAGCTCTGTTTTGTCAAAAGACGATTGTTTTCTTAAAATTTGGGTTAACTGGTCTTTGGTATAATTTTTAAACAAAGAGTTCACTTTTTAGAGGCTGCTCTATTATATATTTGTTAAAAAAGACAAAATAATCATGTAATCTCAAATTTGAATTGGCTCATTAATCACATATTACTGGCAGATAATGAATAATATATGTTTTTACCTTTATGTAATTGTGTCATAATCTAAAGAAATTGTTGCAGCTGGATTATCTAATAATTTGTAGTTAAAATTTAATTAATGAATAAATAATACTTATCTTTGTGTTTGTAAAAAATAAACTTTAAACTTTTATATGAAAAAGATTTCTATCCTTTTAATTGCTATGGTGGTCTTTATTGCTACTAAGGCTCAAAATGTCAGTACAACGCCAGCTAATAAAACTGTTGTTTTAGAGGAATTCACTGGACAAACTTGTCAATATTGTCCAGATGGGCATAAAATTGCAAATGATTTAGCGAAGGCAAATGCTGGTAAAATTTTCTTGATTAATATACATTCAGGAGGTTATGCAGCACCAAGTACATCCTATCCTTTAGATTTAAGAACCACTGTCGGAACAACTATAGACGGATCTGCAGGCATTTCTGGTTATCCAGCTGGTTCAGTTAATAGGGTTAAGTCTCCTTGGGCATCCAATAGAGGAGCATGGGCAGGTGAAGCTGCGAGTATTCTTGCAGAGTCATCACCAGTAAATGTTTGGTGTAAGTCTAGTGTTGATAAAGATACAAGATTATTAACTACAGAGGTAGAAGTTTACTACACAGGCAATGGTACTGGAACTTCAAATAAACTTACTGTAGCAGTTTTACAAGATGGAATTTTAGGCGATCAAGTTGGTGGAACTACTTGGAATCCTTCAAACTACGTTAATGGTAAATATGTACATAATCATGTTTTGAGAATGCACCAGACACCTACCGCATGGGGAGCATCTTTAGATACTTTAACTGCAGGAAAATTATATAAGAGAACTTATGTTTCTATTCTACCAGCTACTATTGGGAATGTTCCATTAGATATCTATAGCCTAAAGGTTGTTGCTTTTGTAGCAGAAGGGAATAATAAAATTTTAACAGGTTATGAGACAGAGGTTACTCATAATAACCCTAATTTAATAGATTTAAGTTTGAAAGATTCTTCTATTTTACCTATTCGTGGTTTCATGGAACCAGAAACAAAATGGTGTGATAATAAAGTTACTCCAAGAGTGGTTGTTACAAACAATTCAGCTACCGTTACAGCAACTTCATTCACAGTAACAGCTACAGTTAATGGTGTAGCGACTCCTAAATCATTCTCAGGGTCTTTAGCTCCAGGACAAAGAACTGTTTTGACATGGAATGAAATTCAAGCAAACGCCAGTGGTATATTTTCTTATAAGGTAGAAGGATTTACAAATATTAATGGAGGTTCTACGATTACAGATAATAAAGTGCTAAATAATTCCTACTCAACAAATCTTGTGGGAATTAAACCGAATGCTTTTACTAATCTAAATGTAGATATGGAAACAACACCTTTTTCAAATGCCTTTATTGATGCTTCTGAGAACTCTGCTTATTCATTGGTTACTAGTACTGCTGGTTTGGGAGCAGAAAGCTCTAAAAATTCGTGGAGACTTTCATTACATAGTTCTTGGGGAGTGAATGGAAAAGGTGCTCACCTAGTAATGGGTGAAGCTAATTTCATTGGAGTTACGAATCCTACACTATCTTATTATTATGCGTTCTCTAATACTGGTGAGGAAAGTTCATCTGCTCCTACCATTAAAGTTTCATACTCTACAGATTGTGGAACCAATTGGGTCGACGTGGATACTAAGAATTGTCAAATCACAGGAACAGCTAATCCTCCTACTTCTTTCTATGTACCTACCTCAGCAGAATACCAGAAAGTGGACGTAAATCTATCTGCATTGATAGGTAAAAAATGCTTGGTAAGAGTAAGCGGGTTACCTGGAAATGGAGGTAATGCTTTATATATTGATCAAATCTCCCTTAAGAGCACTGGTGGCTCTGGCGGTGGTGGAGGTGGCTCATCTAGTGATACCTTTCACGTTAAAGCATATAAAATTGCAACAGCTACCAAGACTGATGTCGATATTATAGGAGCTCCTACGTTTATGAAAGATAGTAATTATACTTGGAAAGTTACAAATGTGACAATTCCTTCCAATTGGACTTTCTTGACTATTTGCGATCCAGCAGTTTGTGTTAACTATCCTGCTACTCAAAGGGCATCATTTAAGGCAACAGGAAACCCTACAACTGATATCTACAAAATTACCATAGATCATAAGCGAAATGCAGGTTATGGTTACGTTATGCTAAAGTCGTGGAAAGGCAAAGATAGCACCAGCACTACATCAGCTAAGGATCTTAAATTTTCTTTACTAGCATCTACAGCTTCTAGTATTACTTTAGTATCGGATGCTTCTGACAAACTACTTTATTTCTTCGACAACAAAATCTTTGTGGATAGAGACTTTAATGGTGCTCAGTTAGAAGTTTATAATATCAAAGGTCAACAGGTATTAAATGCCAAGGTAACTTCTGATAATATTGACTTCAGCCCACTTACCAATGGTATTTATATAGCTAGAGTATCTAAGGATGGTCAAGTTTTAAAATCACATAAGTTTAATACTTCGAAATAGTATTAGTTTGTTATTTACAAATACAAAAGCCACCTTCGGGTGGCTTTTTTTTTCTTACCGTTCACATACTAAAAACGACCGTTCACAAATTCTAGAAAATAAATATTTATGTATTTTAACTAAAATTTACCGTTTACAAACTTATTCCTACCGTTTACAAATCGGATAATGTTTTTAACTAGTTAACAATTTATCTTTGCACTATTATTAACTTTTTAAATTTATCAATTATGAAAAAATTATTTTTAACTTTAGTAGGATTTCTATTCGTGTCAAATCTTCCGTGTCAATTGCAATTGGAACATGGACATAACTGGATCTTTTATATGAATTGTGGTGGGAAGATTACTACGATTAGCTCAGGTTTTGCTGGAGGAGGGACAGGTACAAATATTTCAAAGTGTTTTGATATATGTGCTAACTGTAAACTTGAATTTAGATTTGTAAAGTATAATCAAAATACTGGAATTGTTAGCGACATGCTTCCTTCTACGGATCCGCTATATATCCCTCATTCATCTAGTTATATTTCATACTATTCAGATGTTCCGAATGAATATGAAAATATAATAACCCCAATAAAAATAGTTGATGGAGAGGATACAAATGGAGAATCTATTCAGTTATATTCAATCGATTTTACTAATATTAATAAAGCTAGGAACATAAACAAGATTGTGTTTAATACTAACTTTGTTGATGGTGGTGGTTTTAGAGCAAGATATGAATTAGGATTCAACTGTTTTAGAGTTATACCAGTTAGTAATCTAGACGACTTAACAATAAGAAATATTCAAATTTGCAAAGGTGATTGTGTTTCCCAAGAAGATATTTTAGGCGGAATTAAAACAGATGATAGAGGAGTTCAAACCGCAGTAACAACCTTCAGTAATTGTTCTGGAAGTGACATAATCTCGTTTTGCTTTAACAATGTAGGTTCTTTCCCTATCTGTGCCACAGTAAAGGATGCTTGTGGAGTTAAGAATTTAACTGGAAATATCAATGTTATTGATTGTACGAATGGTCTTAATTGTGAGACTTGCTGCAACCTGATGAATAATATTACCTCTATAACTATCGGTAACTGGTTTTTAGGAGGTAATTTGATGTTACCTGACGAATTTTTTGGTTGTGGGCCGTTGGATGTGTATATTTATTTTAGCGATGGTACCAGTATCGTTGCACGTGGTTCGGGGTTAGTAAATCTAGGTGGTAAAACCATTACGAGTATATGCTTTGTTCCAGCTCTTGGATGTAATAGCTGCGCTAAATGCATTCAGTTAGGAGGGTAAGCATTTCTTTTATATATGTAATTTGAAGCCACCTTCGGGTGGCTTTTTTAATATGAATTACTATTCTTTGTTCTATAGACAGTCCACTTCGATAAAGCTGGATGGTGTTTTTTCTATTAACTTATTGCTCCGATGTAGCTAAATTTTCTACAACTCAAACTTGATTCCCTGCGCCAAAGGAAGATCACTACCATAATTAATGGTATTGGTTTGTCTGCGCATATAGACTTTCCAGCTATCAGAGCCTGATTCACGTCCACCACCTGTTTCTTTTTCACCGCCGAATGCACCTCCTATCTCTGCTCCAGAAGTACCAATATTGACATTAGCTATACCGCAGTCTGAGCCATTTGCAGATAAAAATTTCTCTGCCTCTCGCATATTCAAAGTCATGATAGCACTTGATAGACCTTGTTTGACATCGTTTTGCATAGCAATCGCCTCGTCTAAATCATCATATTTCATCAGATATAAAATAGGTGCAAAGGTCTCATGTTGCACAATAGGCATATCATTTTTCACTTCTGCTATCGATGGCGACACATAACAATTACTGCCTTCTATCGTCAATTGACTTCCTTCGAGCAATAGTGTTCCACCTTGTTCCTTGACAGCTTTAATCGCATTCAGATAAGTATTGACCGCATCGACATCGATCAATGGTCCCATGTGGTTATTGGTATCGAGAGGATTTCCTATTTTGATTTGTTTATAAGCTAGCAATAAATTTTCCTTGACCTTGTCATACACCGAGCTATGAATAATCAATCTTCGTGTACTGGTGCATCGTTGTCCAGCAGTACCCACTGCACCGAAGACAGCCCCTGGAATGACCATTTTCAAATCAGCAGATTCTGTAATGATAATAGCATTATTACCACCTAATTCTAAAAGACTTCTGCCCAATCGAGCAGCTACAGTCTGAGCTACAATTTTTCCCATGCGAGTAGAACCTGTAGCAGACACCAATGGAATACGCTCGTCTTTTGACATCCATTCTCCTACTCTATAATCTCCATTGATTAGGCAACTGACGCCTTCTGGCACTTGATTGCGTTCAAATACTTTATTGATAATATTCTGACAAGCGATACCACATAGCGGGGTTTTCTCAGAGGGTTTCCAAATACAGACATCCCCGCAAACCCAAGCTAACATAGCATTCCAGCTCCACACCGCCACAGGAAAGTTAAATGCAGATATAATACCTACAATACCTAAAGGGTGATATTGCTCATACATTCTGTGATTCGGTCGTTCGCTATGCATAGTCAATCCATACAATTGACGGGAAAGTCCTACAGCAAAGTCACAGATATCAATTATTTCCTGAACTTCTCCCAGTCCTTCTTGTAACGATTTACCCATCTCATAACTCACCAGCTGACCTAGTTCTTGCTTATATTTACGGAACTCCTCTCCACATTGTCGCACGATCTCTCCACGCTTTGGAGCAGGGATATTTCTCCAAACCTTAAACGCTTCTTGTGCCTTATTCATGACGGCTTGATAATCTGTATCTGTCGTGGTATAGACTGCTCCTATTTTCTGCCCATTGACGGGGGAATAGGATTCTATTAAATCAGAAGTAGTATCCAAAAATACGCTTCCTGTCGATGTGCCTTTATTGATTGATTCAATGCCTAATGCTTTGAGAAATTCCATTGAAGTTAATTTTGAATTGTAAATTTTAAAAAATAATGGTTGCCAAAAATACTGGCTTCTATTGAAATTTGTCGGTTTTTATATGCCTCCTATTGATAATTTAATTTAAATAGCGAACTTTGTAGAAATTAAAATTGTTCAAAAATCTATCAAACTAAAAAATAAAAAATATGGCTTTTCAATTACCTTCTTTAAACTACGATTATAATGCACTAGAACCTCATATCGATGCTAGAACTATGGAAATACACCATTCCAAGCATCATAATGCTTATGTCACCAACCTCAATGCAGCATTGGATGGACAAGAAGCAGCGAATTTCGCTATCGAAGATATTGTAAAAAATATTTCTAAATATCCTATGCCAGTGAGAAATAATGGTGGCGGACATTGGAATCACGCATTTTTCTGGAATATATTGAGTCCAAATGGAGGAGGCAATCCTACAGGACCTTTGGCTGATAAAATCACTGCACAGTTTGGTTCATTTGAAGCTATGAAGGAAGAATTCAATAAAGCTGCGACAACTCGGTTCGGCTCAGGTTGGGCTTGGCTTTGCAAAAAAGCAGACGGCAGTCTATGTATTTGCTCTACTCCAAATCAAGATAATCCTTTGATGGATATTGCAGAATGTCCTGGCACACCTATCATAGGTTTAGATGTATGGGAGCATGCATATTATCTTAATTATCAGAATAGAAGACCTGACTATATCGCTGCATTTTGGAATGTAGTAGATTGGAATCAGGCGAATGCGAATTATTCAGCGTAGTCCTTTGCCACAAAGACGCTAAGTCACAAAGGAAATTTTAATAAAAGTTTTTGAAAAGATTTAAGTCTTTCCTCTTAATTGTTTGTTTCTTAAAGGAGGCACTTATCATTTATTCTCAAGAAAATTTCCCTCATTTTTTAGTTGGAAAATGGAAAATGGAGGGTCAAGATAGTTATGAGGAATGGACAAGGCATAGTGATAAGTCTCTGAAAGGAATATCCTATACATTAAAAAATGGAGTATTCAAGTTAAATGAATATCTGGATATAAAGGCTATTGATAACGAAGTGTATTATATCCCTGCTGTCATAGGTCAAAACTTCAATAAAGAGATTCGTTTTAAACTGCAAAAAGTAGATAATAGTTTTAACTTTGAGAATCCTCTTCATGATTTCCCTAAAGTCATTGTTTATAAATTTTATAGCCAAGATACTTTAGGAATAGTCGTAAGCGATGGTGCACATAAAAAATTTTCAT
Source organism: Chitinophagales bacterium (assembly GCA_016787225.1). Taxonomy (NCBI): domain Bacteria; kingdom Pseudomonadati; phylum Bacteroidota; class Chitinophagia; order Chitinophagales; species Chitinophagales bacterium. The sequence continues at coordinate 127,135 of JAEUUY010000005.1, read as the reverse complement.
ATAGATTGATAAAACAGAAAACTATGGCGAAAGATAGTTCGATAAAAAATAAAAATTACGATGCTGAGCTAGCTGAGAAACTAGGAGCCGATGAATTGGGAATGAGAAGCTACTTCCTCGTGATTCTCAAAACAGGCTCCAATACTACAACCGATAAAGATATCGTTCAGAATAGTTTTCGTGGGCATATGGACAATATTCAACGCTTGGTCAAAGAAGGGAAATTAATTATAGCTGGGCCTTTTTTAGCCAAAAATGCAAACAACTATAGAGGAATTTTTATACTCAATACAAAAACGATTGAAGAGACGGAATCTCTTCTTCAATCAGACCCTGCAATTAAGAATAAGATATTTGATGTCGAGATTTACCCTTGGTATGGATCTGCAGCTCTGCCTGAATATTTACCTGCAGCTGATAAACTATGGAAGGAGAAGCCTTAATGATTAGTTGTTTAGACAATGAGTCAATTTGAAAATTTGAAAGTGAGTCAATTTGAAGCGGTGACCAAAGTATAATTTATTCACCTTCGTTTCCTTCTTAGAACGGAAGAGACTCTTACTACTGATAACTGCCTCACTGCGACTTTTTAAAAACTCTTCCTAAAATCTAATGTGACCACATATCTACGACCCATACCTTCTGGTTGAATAGTTCTTGTAATAAATGGCGCTGCAAAGTTTAAACCGATAATATTATTTTCACACAGTTTATAGTCAATTTGAATATCTGCATTGAAAGTTAAACCTCGAGAACCAATGATAGGTTTTCTGATACCGAACTCATCTTTGTAGCTATCATTTCCTAAATGGTATATAGGCAATAAATTAGGAATAAAAGACCATTTCTTGACATGGATAGGATATGAAACACGTAACCACACATCTGGATTTCTGTAAAAACCATTCGTCGTCGGGAATTCTTCGGTTGCTACAAGATTGTAAGTGAAGAATTTATTGTCATTCTGCGTCAAAGGAATCTGACAACCTGCAGCTAGGTGTACGTTTTTAACATTGGTCTGCAATGCCCAAAGAAAATCGAGTGTCCCAAGTGTATTTTGATAATCCATGGGAAGAACTACGCCACGCTTGACCTTACCGCCTTGCTGCAATGGAACCTTGAATCCTATAACCGTTTTAAATTTTGGAGCAAACTTAAAGTCACCAGTAACATAAACATCTCCAATTTCTCCCGTTTGAATATCATTGCCTGTGTGAGCCATGAAATTAATTCTAGTATTAAAGGAAATATTAGAATTGACGATACGTGTATATTCTATATAAGGATTATAGACATTAAGCGAACGAAGCCCACGACCATAAGATAAACCAAAACGCATCATATTCACTTTTTTCTGCTCTTGGAAGTGATCCATATGAGGAGTAATGTTTCCTAATGAACAAAAACCTGCATCGCTGCAGCCCTGAGAAAAAAGGTTAAAAGAATACAAGACTGATACTAAAACAATTATTTTCTTCGTCATATTGTGAAATTGAAATTACATTTACCTTTCAAAGATAACTGTTTATGATTATTACATGGTACATTATTTTGAAACTAGCTACCGAAGGCAATGCTGAGCCGCCAAAGCGAGTAGAAAAGACAGATGAAGAATGGAAAAAAATATTGACGGAAGATGAATATTATGTGACTCGTAAACATGGTACTGAGCGCCCAGGTTCAGGTGCATTTTGCACGGCATTCGACCCAGGGATATACGCTTGTAAATGTTGTAAAACGCTCTTGTTCGACGCTACCACCAAATTCGAGTCTGGTACGGGATGGCCAAGCTTCACACAACCTATAGCTGATAATGTCATAAAATATATCGTTGATAATTCACTATCAAGAGAACGCATAGAGACCAGGTGCAATGTATGCGACGCCCATCTAGGTCATGTATTCCCAGATGGCCCAGAACCTACGGGTTTGCGTTATTGTATGAATTCGATTGCATTGGAGAAGGTGAAATGATAATAAAATTTGAAAATGCAACAATTTGAAAATTTGAAAATGACTACAGAGCGCATTCTAAAACATTTCAAACATATAACTTACCACTATTAACTAATTAAACTTTAATGAATATGTTAGCTGAATTAATAATAGGAGGAGGATGCTTTTGGTGCACAGAGGCTATGTTTTTGAGCCTAGACGGAGTCACTAAGGTCGAAAGCGGTTATAGTGGCGGCACGGTCAAGAACCCGAGTTATAAAGAAGTCTGTACAGGAGAAACGGGACATGCAGAATGTGTGCGAATCACCTATGACCCTACAAAAATCAGCTACGATGATTTAATAGATATCCACCTCCACTCGCATGATCCTACCACACTCAATAGACAAGGTGGAGACATAGGTACACAATACCGATCAGTTATTTTTTATAAGACCGAAAATGAAAAGAAGCATTTAGCTGAAAGGCTGAAGTTAGCACAAAAAGATTTCCCCAAACCAATAGTGACTACCCTTGAAAAAATGACTGTATTTTACATTGCGGAAGACTATCATCAAAACTATTATGCACTGAATAAAGATAAGAATCCATATTGTCAAGTAGTAAGCGAAAAACTATATAAAATGATGAAGAAATATTCTTCAAAACTCAAGAAATAACATAAAAAATGCCCAAACTGAAATGTTTGGGCATTTTGTTATAGGTTATTCAGTCTCTTTTCTATCCTTCTGCTTCATCAGCTCCATCTGAGGAATCATCAGAGTCGGAATTAAAGGCATCAAAGTCAAAATTAGGCATCAAATCTTGCTTGACATAATTAACGACCTTATTTAGACCATCCACGAACTTATTAAAATCTTCCTTGTATAAGAAAATTTTGTGGCGTTCGTAACCTTCTTGATCAAATCTTTTCTTGCTCTCAGTTATGATTATATAATAATCATCAAACTTGGTCGCTCTTACATCGAAAAAATAGGTTCTTCTCTTTCCCGCTCTCACTTTATGTGAGTATACACCATTATTTGTATCCTTATTTTCCACTTGTTTTTATTTAGTTTTATAAATGACTAAGGCAAATTTAAGGAAAAGCAAATAAACTCCTATATTTTTTAGCCCTAGAACTTAAGAAAAAACGGTATTATAAACAAGACTTGCCATTTTCTTATTGTATTCAAACGCTATTTCTTTATAACGAATAGCGTCAATAATTGTCCCGATGAGGCAAAAACCCCCAGTTAGAAAATATATTATACCCATTCCTATTTCATCAATTACAAAACGTTGAATACCAGCAAAACCTAAAAATCCGATTAGAGTAAAAAGCAAAATTTGCTGTGGGTCTTTTCTCTGAAGGATATAAGTCTTCATGAAATTTGATTTTTCTTCAACCGTCTTTTCTAGAAGGAGATTCGTTAGCATAATTCTCTCCTCGGGTGTACTGTATGGCAGTAGCATTATGGTGTTATCTGGGTTCATTTGAAATAATTTTATCTATGAGATGTGAAAATACAAAAAGGTTACAGATTTTCGATAAAATATACTTGCAGCTTAATATTATTTGATTACATTTGCACTCGCTTTTGAAAAAAGGCAGACGATCTCGTAGCTCAGTTGGTAGAGCATTACACTTTTAATGTAGTGGTCCTGGGTTCGAGTCCCAGCGGGATCACGAAAGGCTTCAACGATTGTTGGAGCCTTTTTTGTAAAAAATGTATTTCGTTTATATCCTTTACTCAAGTAAGTTTGACAAGTATTATATTGGTCAAACAAACAATTTGTCTGATAGATTAACAAGACATAATGCAGGGTCGGTGAAGTCTACCAAACCTTACCTTCCTTGGATTTTAGAATTAAGCATTGAAAAAGATTCTCGACGTGAGTCTATGGAACTAGAAAGAAAACTTAATAATCTTGGTAAAGAAAAATAGTGCAGTTTATAAAAAAATATAAGTCTTAAATGAAGTTCCAGTGCTGACGAACCTAAGGTTGTCAGCATGCTGACCAATAGCGTCATCACGGGATCACGAAAGGCTTCAACGATTGTTGGAGCCTTTTTATTATCACTCAAACTATACATTATAAGCAAAAAAAACCGCCCGAAGGCGGTTTTAAAATAAACAATGTCTTAAAGACTAGAATGTATATCTAGCGCCTAACTGCATAGACCATGTACTAAATACAGAGTTATCATTTACAAAAGTAGACTTATAGTTGTCTAAGGTAGCATTAGCATCAGGAATCAATCGATAGAATGGGTTAGCAGGATTTCCAGCATTAGCTACAGAATTAATATAATTTGCATTATTAGACAAACCGCCAATTGAAAGCTGTTTCTGAACACCCCATGCACTATTAATTAAATTCGGTAAATTCATGATATCTAAACTGAACTGAATCGTATGCTTTCTATCCTTGATTTTAAAATTGAAATCTTGGAGTATTCTCATATCCATTCTGGTATACCATGGATATAAAGCTTCATAGCGTTGAGCATATTTGCCTTTATTTGCACTTAAATACTCATCTTGTGCCACAAATGCATCCCAAGCAGCTATTTGATCCGCTACAGATATGGTTCTAGTTTGAGTTACACCATTTGCATCTCTGTAGTTAGCTGTAAAGGCTTGCCAGTTCATATCGCTACCTTTGTTTGGTATGAAGATCAAGTCTGAAGCAGAGCCATCTCCATTGACATCATTCGCATACATATAGCTAATTCTTCCCGGATTAGCACCTTCAAAGAAAATAGAAACGGTAGTTCCTAATTGTTTTTTATTTCCATATTCAAATTTATAGGATAATGAACCTACCAATCTATGAGGTGTGTTGTACTGTGAGGTTGCTAACATTTGTGTATTAGGCGATGAATTATTCGGCAATGAATTCCATGCTGAAGAAGCCTGAGAACCCGGATTTGACGATACATCCTCTGAAATCGTTCTAGTATAGAAGAAGGAACCGTATAGTCCTTTTCTAGCCTGACGAGCAATACCCAATGAAATAACTGTGGAATATCCTTGATTGGTATTTGATAAGACAAAGGCTTGACCTAAAGCTGGGTTGGCTCTATTATTTGTCCATCTTGGTCTATTATCTCCGCTTGCACTGCTTAATGTTGACTGCGCATTAGGTAGATTTGCATTGTATTGGAAGACATTATCAATATCTCTCGATACCATTATTTCTCCTGTGGCTATCAAACCATACCATGGTAATTTGTAGTCAATACCGATATCTCCTCTTAAAATCTGCGGCATTTTAAACTCCTGATCTACCACCACCACAGATGATGGCAACGAGGTATTGCTTTGTGGTAATTTAGCATACTCAGCAGGATTTTTTGCTTTCATATCTTCCAATGAGGTATAGAAACGAATTGGGTTTAATTGTGTTGTCGATGTGTAGGCAACGTTTGTAACCAAGGTACCAATGCCGCCAGCCTGATTAGTTAACCAAACGAAAGGTATTCGACCTGTGAAAACTCCGATACCACCTCTTACTTGTAGATTTCTATTGCCTAAGGCATCCCAGTTAAATGCAAATCTCGGAGAAACCATCAATTGTTGAGCAGGGAACTGACCAGATGTAAAATTTATTGGTTGTCCATTTGGTCCATTTAACTTTAAGGCATCCACTGCAGGATTTGCTGTCAAAAATGAATTGTCATAGAATGGTAGTTCAAATCTGATACCTCCTGTCAAAGTTAATCTTTTAGAAATGGTGAACTTATCTTGGATATAAGCACTTAATTGTGAATAAGATGCCTTCACATATGTGTTACCATTTTGTGAATTTAAAGGATATGCAACCGAGAATGCAGAAGGTCTGGCATTAGTTATAAAGTCATTTAAACTATTATATCTATAATATAAATTGCCTCCACCTAAGAAACTATTTTCAAACAATTGATTTTCAAATGAAGCTCCAATTGTCAACTGGTTGTTTTTCAAATCAATGTTTAAATTATCGGTAACAATAAAGTTTTTATTAATAAGGTCATTTTTGTAGGAGAAAAGCTCTGAACCAGCTGACATGTAATTATTTGTACCTCCACTCGTAATATCAATAAAAGGAAATATACTTCCTGGAGTATTTCGGATCGTGTTATTATATGAATAGGTAGCTAATAGCTGATTATGCATAATTGGATTTAAGGTAGAGTTCAATTCAGCAGAAATAGTTCTTACGATATGGTCTAGAGTGTAGTTTGAATTTTGAAAAGAGAGTGCACTCTCTCCAACTCTAGTATTCGATACTCTAGAAAGTCCATTTGGAGCTGAGGTAGCATTTACTATATTATCCTCTGAAGCATTCATTTGGCTGTAGCTGATATAAAATTTATGGTTGTCATTGATGTTCCAATCAACTCTTCCTAAGAATTTCAAATTCTGATTGACAAATTCGTCTCCATACCCTTCTGAAGCACCAGTTTCGTACTTATAGGTATTTCTTAAAAAATTACTAAACTTGTTTAAACTATCTCTGCTTACGTTACTAGGGTTACCGGTGAAACCTCCTGTTCTAGTAACCCATGTATTGCCTGGAAAAGCGTTTCTTTCCGTTTCGAAACTACCAAAGATAAACAACTTGTTTTTAATTATTGGTCCACCTAATCTGGCTCCATAAATAGCATTCGTATTTTTTTTGACATCAAGATTTACAGTATCCACCTTATCACCTACTAAGCCATTCGTCTTATGAAAGGTGTAGGCTGAACCATGCCACTCATTCGTACCACTTCTCGTTACAGCATTGATGTTGGCTCCAGTGAAACCTGCCTGACGAATATCAAACGGAGAAACTCCCACCTGAATCTCTTCAATGGCGTCCAGCGATATTGGCTGTCCTGAACCACCTGGTGCCAGATTTGAAGAAAGACCAAAACCATTATTTAAATTAGCTCCATTTACCTGGAGATTGTTATATCTTCCGTCTCTACCACCAAAGGTATTTTGATTATTTAATCGAGAAGAAGAAAAACTAGCCCCACTTTGTGGAGACAATCTTGTCATATCGCTTAAAGTTCTATTACCAGTAGGCATAGAATTAATCATTGTCGAATTGATATTAGTTGCTGCACCTGTTCTATTTTCGTTAATAATACTATTTCTAGCACTCGTCACTAGAACCTCCTTTATCAAGGTAGCAGATTCTTCAAGATTCAAATCGACAAAAATAGGTTCTCCTAATGTAACGAATACATTGTCCACTCTATCTTTTCCTTTGCCTAGATAGCTAACCTCTACTGTGTATGGACCGCCTACTCGAAGACCTCGTACTTCATAAGCGCCATTCGCGCGTGAAGTAGAACCATAGACCGAACCAGAAGGTACATGGGTTACTTTAATTTTAGCGCCTTCTACTGGCTGCTTTTTACTATCCATTACTTTTCCTGCAATGGCTCCAGTAGTTACCTGCCCTAGCATATAACCTGACACCAATAGCATACCCAAAATGAGCAATAATTGTTTTTTCATTTATTTATAATTTTAGATTTATTAAGGCAAATATAAGGTTATTGACATTAAACGTCTTTAACATTTAATTAACAAAAAGTTAACAGTATTTAGAAAGATAATGATTTCATTAAAGAGAAATCGTATTTTATTGATAATATGTTAATTATCCAATTTTCAATGAGGTCATACTCAAGGAACCTGCAACCATTTTATCGTTAAAAAGTTGAAACTCATCTTTAATTTTAGATAAACCAAGGGTATATATCAAAGGTAAATAGTGGTCAGGAGTGGGGATTCCATTTTGGAAGGCTTTGCCAAGTTTTTGATAATCGATTAAGGATTGGAAATTTCTATCTAAAATAAACTGATTTATCTTGTCTCGCATTTCTCGCGCCCAATCATAGCCATGATTTTCTTTATCAATATTCGGCCAATCGATCATACCTAGATTATGAATGATATTTCCACTCCCAATGATGAGAATGCCCTTGTCTCTTAACTTGCGCAATAGTTTTGCCAATTCAAAATGATAACTCGCAGACTTGGTATAATCTATACTCATTTGTATGACAGGAATATCTGCCTTGGGGTACAAGTGAACCAATACTGACCAAGCACCATGATCCAGCCCCCAATCGTCTGACAAACTAGCTTTAGCTCCTAGCAAATTGTTTACCTCTTTGGCTAGCTCGGGACTGCCTTTGGCAGGGTATTGTACTTGAAACAACTTTTCGGGAAAACCTCCAAAATCATGGATTGTTTTGGGCATAGCTGCCGACAATATTTTAGTACCATGGATATACCAATGTGCTGATATACATAGAATGGCTTTGGGCTTAGGTAAGGTCTTGGCTATATCTCGAAATCCTCTTACGAATTGATTATCCTCAATGGCATTCATAGGACTGCCATGACCGAGAAATAAAACAGGCATTTTTTCAGTATTAGGAAGAGAATAGGACCAAGACTCCAATGAGTTTAGCGAAGTAAGATTCATAGCTAAAGGTGTTAAGGCTATCGATTTAAGAAATGATATTCGGTTCATATTTTTTCTAATGCCAATTGAATCAACTCATCCATTTTCTCTTTATATTGACTACTAAACAGGCCTTTGGGTCTATTGGCTAGAATGAGATTAAGCGAAATTGCTTTATGCCCCAATACCGAAGCCAAACCATAGTTACTAGCAGTTTCCATTTCAAAGTTGGTAATTTTTCCATACTTGGATTTAAAATCAGCCATCATATCAATATAGTTTGGATAGGCTCTTTCAGCTCGAAGTTGCCGACCTTGTGGAGCATAAAAACCATTATGAGTTAGGGTAATTCCTTTCTTCAATTCTGAAAATTTTTTCAACATATTGGTATGCGCTCCAAAGCAATATGGCAAACATAAATCAATTTCCTGTTCGAAAAGATAGTCTGAAAAATCCAGATTAATTTCTTGCTCGTCGGCTCTATTCTCATATTCATATGCATTCATCATGCCATCCATACCGATAGCAAACTCTGAAGCCAAAAAGCTATCCACATCTATACTGGATTGAATACTTCCTGAAGTGCCTACTCGAACAATTTCTAGACTCGTTAACTTTTCTTTTATCACTCTATTCGTCAAATTAATATTGACCAGCGCATCGAGTTCGTTGAGAACAATATCAATATTATCAGTACCTATGCCTGTCGAGATAACCGTTATTTCTTTATCCTTATAGTTTCCCGTGTGGGTAACAAATTCACGTTTTTGTTTTTTAACTCGAATAGAATCAAAATGTTTAGAAACAGACGTTACACGATCAGGATCACCGACAAGGATGATTTTGTGAGCAATATCTTCAGGTAAAAGATGGAGGTGGTAAATACTGCCATCGGGGTTAAGAATAAGTTCGGAGTGTGGGAGCATGGGAAAAAGTTTAAAGTTGAAAGCAAAGAGTTGAAAGTCGCAGTGGTCAGTAGTCAGTGGTCGGTCGAAAGGGCATACTTAAGGAATAAAAACTATTCACACATCACATGAATAATCCATTTTTCAATCCCGATAGTTATCTTGACAAATAATTATCTTATCATCACATCCTCGTATCATCACATCAACACATCGAATTTAGCTATCAAACAAGGTATTCACTTTATTCGGTGGCATTTTACCTAAATGGGTATAGGCCCTCTCTGTGGCTTCTCGTCCTCGTGCCGTTCTATTGAGAAATCCTTCTTGAATGAGAAAAGGTTCATACACTTCTTCAATTGTTCCGGGTTCCTCTCCTACAGCAGTGGATATGGTATTTAGACCTACAGGGCCTCCATTGAATTTATCTATTAATGTCGTAAGAATTCGATTGTCCATTTCGTCCAAGCCATATTCATCTACTTTGAGCGCATCTAAGGCGAACTTGGAGATTTCATAATCTATCGTACCGTTACCTTTTATCTGAGCAAAATCTCGAACACGTTTGAGCAAAAGATTTGCAATTCTTGGTGTCCCACGACTGCGGCGAGCTACCTCGATAGAGGCTTTTTTTTCTATTTCCGTTTGTAAGAGCTGCGATGACCGTCTTACTATGCCAGCTAGCACATCTAAAGTATAGTACTCCATACGCAGGGTAATACCAAATCTAGCTCGCAAAGGCGAAGTCAATAAACCTGAACGAGTGGTAGCTCCTATGAGTGTAAATGGATTTAAGGCAATCTGCACACTGCGCGCATTAGGTCCCGTATCGATCATAATATCTATTTTATAATCTTCCATAGCGGAATACAAATATTCTTCGACTACAGGACTTAAACGATGAATTTCATCGATAAATAAGACATCGCCTTCTTCGAGATTGGTCAGTAAACCTGCCAAATCACCTGGTTTTTCCAAAACGGGTCCAGAAGTAATTTTGATATTGACTCCTAATTCTAATGCAATTATATTACTCAAGGTAGTCTTGCCTAGTCCCGGAGGGCCATGTAGCAGGACATGATCGAGGGCATCACCTCGACGCTTGGCAGCTTCAATGAAAATTTCTAAATTTTGAATAGATGTATCTTGCCCAGAGAAATCACGCAAGCGTTTAGGGCGGAGAGCTTTGTCGATTTCTTTATCATCAATATTGAGTTCGATGTCTTTTCGAGGATTAATGTCCATAATTTTATTTTACTTCATAAAAATAACTCAGTTAGTTTCTGTGCACAAAGAGACAGACTTTATCTGAAAGTTATCTATTGTTTTGAATCTTACGCTCGCTCTTTTGTTTTAATATATTAAAGTATCTGATTGTCAATTTTTTCAATTTCCTTTTTCAGCTCAGCGATTAATTGCTGCTCTGATGGCAAGTATAACTGGTATTTACTAGTTATAATCGTTTTATTATCTGTAGGTAGGGTATATTTTACCATAGCATTATTTTTGTCCGCACATAGTAATATACCTATCGTTGGATTTTCAAAATCTTGCTTTTCATTGCGGTCATAATAATTGACATACATTTGCAGCTGACCTATATCTTCATGTTTTAGTTTATTAGTTTTAATTTCTATAATTACAAAACATTGTAGTAATCTGTTATAGAAAACCAAGTCAATAAAAAACTCATCTCCGTCTATATGAATTCTTTTTTGCCTAGCTACAAAAGAAAATCCATTACCAATTTCAAGCAAAAAGTCGTTCAAGTGACTTATGATAGCAGATTCTAGATCTTTTTCATAATAGGTTGCTTCTCTTTTGAGACCTAGAAACTCAAGAACCATAGGGTCTTTAATTATTTCTTTTGCATCCGTAGGCAATTTTTCTTCTCTTGCTACCGCTAATACGGATTCTACATCGTTGCTTATTAATAGACGTTCAAATAATTGGCTATTTATTTGTCGCTCCAATTGTCTAGCCGTCCAGTTATTTTTCTCTGCTTCGGCTATGTAGAAGTCTCTTTTATTTTGATTTTCAATACGTATAAGATTCCGAAAATGTGTCCATGTAAATTGCGAACGCAGTGCGTTCGTATTTGGAAACATACGATAAAACTGCCTATTCATCTCAAGTTGACGCACTGAAAAACCTGAACCAAATTGAGGTTGGAAGGTGTCAGAAATAGATTTTATTAAGTATTTGCCATAATCTGCTCTATCATTGCCCTGTTGCTCTTCTACAAATATAACTTGTCCTATTTGCCAATACATTAGTACACGCTCAAAATCAACAGCTCGAATCGCCTTTGACTGTGCGTTTAGGACAATATCTTTAATTTGTATTAATAAATCTTTTTTAATTTCCATAAACTAGTTCATCGTAAAGAGACAAAGTTTATCATCATTCAAATACTATTCCTTCATTTTCCATAAACCGAGATCAAAACCTGGTCTCACAGTATATGGTTTAGCGGTGTTTTGGTCGTACTTTTTCGAAATAGCAATTCGCTCTAAAGGTGCAAAAAGGAAGATATAAGGAATATCCTTGTGCACTTTTTCTTGAAATTGAAGGTAAAGGGCATCGCGCTTGGCTTCGTTGAGTTCACTGCGGATATCATCTATCATTTTATCAGAAATAGCATCTCCGTATGATACATAGTTTGAACCTCCTGTAGCTGATTCGGTATGCCATATCTGCTTCGGATCTTCTACATTAGGGTCACCCACCCAAGCCCCACAGTATATCTCGAAGTCATGCTTTTTGGTATCCTCTAGAAATACCGTCCATTCCTTAGCTACAATATTGAGTTCGATGCCTATTTTTTTCAAATTTTCTTTGTAAATCAATCCGATATTCTTTCGTGTATCATTGCCAGAATTGTACTTGTATTGAATTTCTAGATTTAATTTTTTACCATTGATAACCTTATCTCGAATGCCATCGCCATCACTATCTTTCCAGCCTGCGTCATCAAGAATTTTCGCTGCTAGTTCTAGGTTGTATTCATAAGGTTTTAGATTTTTATTATAGTATTTCTTATCGGGCTGTACCATAGACTCTACAGGTGTTCCCAGTCCATATAATAAAGTAGAAATTATTTGATTTTTATCTACTGCATGTGCTAGAGCTAAGCGAACCGCTCTATCCGATAATTTAGGATTGGATTGATTGATACCTATGTAATAATACTGAGGAGCTGTGGGCTGGTATGAATAGAAATTTTCCTTGAATTTTTCATCTTGCTTAAGGTCGTTGAATATCTTAAACTCAACGCTTTTAGCTACCGTCAATTCTTTGCCTTTAATAGCTGTAGTGGCTGTTTTCCAGTCATTAATAATTTTATACTTGATGACATCTGCTAGACCATAATTTTTAAGGAATGAATCATTCGTTTTTCTACCCCACCAGTCTTTTTTCTTCTTTAGGGTGAGTTTGGAGCCTGTCACCCATTCTTCAAATTCATAAGGGCCACTGCCCACGACAAAGCCTTTTTCACGCGAAAACTTCTGAGAATTAAACTCATCGGCAAAGCGCAAGATATCTTTATCTCCCTTAAGAGTTTCCTGTTTTTTCTTGTCACGAAAATCTGCAATGGTAAATTTCCTCATTATTTTATCCTTATCATAAATATACTCTGGCAATACCCAATAGCCGCTATATTCCTCCACTAGAATATATTTTTGATTAGAGATGACAGAAAACTTCTTAGGATTCATGCTATCGATGATTACATCGGCTATGAAATCGAGATAAGGTCGTATCGCTTCACAGTTGGTTTTGGGATTGAGTGCTGCTTTAAATGAAAAGGCAACATCATGTCCTGTGATAGGGCTACCATTGTCCCAGATAGCTTCAGGGCGGATTTCGTAGTCGAGTTTTAATCCATTGCCGTATTCTGATATAGTAGGTCTATCCACCGCCAACATACCTACGAATTCTTGCTTGTCATAATCCCAATCGATGAGCTTCTGAAAAATAAATCGCTCTATGGCCGTTGAATTTGCTGAAGTAGAAGCATAAGGAAGCAACTTATCAGGGTCAGCCAATTCGTGAGCAACAATTTCATTTTTAGAAGATTTGCTGCCTTTGCAGCTTTGCAATAAGGTGCTTAAAAGCAATAGATAGAGTGATAATCGCAACATTAAATTCTGATTTTGGACAAATGTAGTTTAAAAAAAACAAAGTTTATGCACCTTTTAACTGTTTAATTTTGTTGCACTTAGTGCTAGGTTTGCCAATTAAAATACCAAATAGTATTATTTTTTAATTAGAATAATTCTAAATAAATATATATTTGCAGATCTAATTAATTATAATCATTCTAAATAAAACCAGTATGTCAAAAAAACTAATTGCGGTCATATCCTTCTCTTTAGTTTTTATCCAATTAATCCCACAAGGAAGTAAGAAGCTTCCAGAAGTTCATGTTCAAGGCAATAAAAATTCTGTGATTATTCAGTCGAGTAATCAAGATTTTCTCATTCTCGAAGGCAAGAAAAATGAAACTATTTTATTAGATAATGTGATATCCAATAAGGCTACAAATAATATCCGACAAGCCATGGCCAAGGTTCCTGGATTGAATTATTGGGAAACGGATGGTTCGGGAATACAAATAGGTATTTCTACCAGAGGTCTCAACCCCAATAGAAGCTGGGAATTTAATACCCGACAAAATGGCTATGATATATCATCTGATGTTTTTGGGTATCCAGAAGCATACTACAATCCTCCACTAGAGGCAGTAGATAGAATAGAAATCATACGTGGTAGTGGCTCGCTCCAGTATGGTCCACAGTTTGGAGGGATGGTAAATTATATTCTGAAGCGAAATATCAACAATAAACCTCTTGCATTTGAGGGTACAATCACAGCTGGTAGTTATGGTATGGTTAGTCTCTATACTGCACTAAGTGGCAACACTAAAAAATGGAATTACTATTTCTACAATCATATGCGCAAAGGTGATGGCTGGCGCGATAATGGTTATTATGATATCCGCAATTCACATGGATTTTTACAATACAAGTTTAATGAAAAATCGAATATTTCTTTTGAGCTTACGAATATGAACTATCAGAATCAAATAGGTGGAGGATTGACAGATGCTGCGTTTAAAGAAAACTGGAGACAATCTAATAGAGCGAGAAACTGGTTTGGTACACCGTGGACGATAGCGAATATTCAGTATAATAGTAAGTTTAGTGATAACTATAATATGCAAATTTCAGCATTCGGATTATGGGGCGAGCGAAATAGTGTAGGTTTCTTGGCAGCAGCAAATGTAGTAGATGCCGTCAATCCTTTAACAGGGTTACAAGCGAATAGACAAATTGATAGAGATTTTTATAGAAATTTCGGTATAGAGTGGAGAAATAGAATTACGTATAAAATTAACCATCGAACTCAAGATTTATCATTGGGAATTCGTGCATATACAGCCCATACCGATAGAAACCAAAGAGGACGAGGCACTACAGGAGCAGATTTTGACCTCACAGAACTCAACGGTTATTTTCCCTTAGCTCTCGACTTTAATACCAAGAATATGGCAGCTTTTGCAGAAAATACTTTTCATATATCAGATAAATTTTCAGTGACACCGGGGGTGCGTTATGAATTTATAGAAAGCACCATGACTGGCCGCTTGAATAAAACGGCGACAGCTGAGACTATGGCTCCGAATACGGAGATTACTAGAAATGTATTGTTAGGTGGCCTGAGTTTTCAGTACAAAAACTGTGAAAAATGGAGCATATATGGCTCTGCGACGCAGGCATTTCGCCCTGTACTATTTAGCGAATTGGTGCCACCTGCGACCACTGACGTCATAGACCCCGATCTCAAAGACAATAGTGGATGGAATATTGACTTAGGTTTTAGAGGCAATATCGATGGTGTATTCAAATATGACGTAAGTGGTTTTTACTTGTTGTACAATAATAAAATAGGTACGGTTAGAAAATTCATAAATGACAACCCTGCGCTGGCTAGCTATCAGTATCGAACCAACCTCGGTCAAGCTATTCATAGAGGTATTGAAAGTTTTATTGAAATCGATGTAACTAAATTTTTGAAACAAGATCAAGGATTTGGTCGCATGAGTGTATATAATAGTGCAGCCTATATCGATGCGTACTACACAGATTTCAAAACCTATTCTGTTACAGGTACTGCTCCCAATGTAAAAATTACAGAGACCAACCTCAAAGGAAATGAGGTAGAGTATGCACCTCGCTGGATAGTAAGTACAGGTATCAACTACAGTTACAAACGATTTGGAATTCAAGTTCAGAGTCGCACTACGAGTGATTTCTTCACGGATGCATCTAATACCGAAGCGGCAAATGCTGCTGCCACAGCAGGAAAAATTGAAGGATATACCGTTCTAGATCTTTCGGCACAATATAAAGTCAATGGAAAATATAACCTAGGATTCGGCATCAATAATCTCAATGATAAAAACTATGCTACTCGTCGTGCAGGAGGCTATCCAGGTCCAGGCTTGATTCCTGGGGAAGGTAGAACATGGTATGTGAGTTTTGGGGTGAAAATGTAGAATCTACCTCACCAACAGCACTTCCCCAGATTTGAAAAAGGTATGACGATTGACTTTGTACTCTAGTAAGTAAGAGAATAGTCCACTTGGGACATCTTCGCCTTTGTAGGTGCCATCCCAGCCAATATTATCTTTGGTATTGGTGCTATAAATTTTCTCACCCCATCGATTGTAGATTTCAAAACGCGTGATTTCTACCATACCTTTAAAATTAGGTTTGAATATTCTATTTTCTGGCATACCACTTGGTGCGAAAGCATTGGGGATGTCGAGAAGACCTGGTTCTATCACACGAAGCGAAATAGCTGCGGTATCCTTACACTCTTCACTATCCCAACCTATCACTTCTATCATTTGATCTTCATTTAATACTAATTTAATTTTAGCTATGGTATCGCCCGTTGTCCAGAAAAGCTTTTTAGCTGGATAGGTAGTAAGTTCCACTTTCTCACCTTTGAAATACTCATCAAACTTAGGAATAACCGAAATAGTGAGATTGACTCTAGTCTTTTTTTCTAATTGTTTGGGCAGATATAAACTATCACAAGCCAGAGCATCTTTAGTTTTTATCGTATCCTGATAGCTAAAATTGAATCGATAGACCTTGCCATCCGACATACGAATAGAGTCACAGAAAGTGAGGTATTCCAATGGTCCTTTCTGTGGTTTAGGTCTTATTAGAATGTTCGTTTTACGATAAACGGAGTCGCAACTCAGTTTATTATAGAGTGTATCATGTATCAAAATTGAATTGGTGTACAGTTTGTTTTTAAACAGTATCGATTTACAATCCTCCAGCTTTTGTTCAAATGGATATGGTCCTGCCAGTATCTTCAAATTTATTTTCAAAATACTATCGCAGCCGATTGCTGTTTGAATAGTATCTCTATAAGTTCCTGTCTTAGTATATCCTCTGTAGCTTTCTCCAAAACATTTCTCCACTCTCACTGAATCATATATTGGCGGTCTATATCCTAAAGTTAGATAAATAAAGCTATCGCAGCCAAGATGATTTACTGAGGTATCTTTATATATCCCAGGCTGGCTGAGATATTGATTGTTGAATAAATAGGTTTCATTTTTGCAAATGGAATAATGTAAAGTAGAAAAACTCGTATCGAATACGGTTAAACCTATTTCAATAATACTATCACAGTTTCGTGAAGTCAAAATCGTATCATAGTAAACTCCAGCTTGAGAATAAGACTTACTCCTATAGGTATATACTTTCGTCTTACATATACTCGGCGACAGCTTGGTAATAGGGATAGGTGTGTGTGATAAAATCAATTCTCTGATAGAATCACATTTACCCTTGCGTTTGATAGTATCGTGATGGGTTCCCACTAATTTATATCCTTCATAACTATCCCCAGGACATATACTTTTAGTTATAGTTTCAATTTCAAAATTAGAAAACTTCAAATCGAGAATGACTAAACTGTCACAGTTGAAGATATTTTTATAAAGCTTGTTGTGAATTCCTGTTGTTTTATAGGTGACACCTCCATGAATAACAGAGTCATCGATACATTTAGCATACTTCAACGTATGGGTATCTTGGCGCTGCACCACTAAATTTAATATTCTAAAGCTATCACATCCTTCACGATTCGTCAGTTTATATACAAAATTTCCGCTAATCTTATGGGCAATTCCTTCAAACAATTTACTACTACCTCGGCAAATGGTGTCATTAAAAGAAAAAGTATCACGACGCTTGATTGTAAGATTTAGGTGAACAAAGCTATCGCAGCCATGTTTATTTATATAGCTTAATTTGTAGCTACCAGCTTCAGTATATCTGTTGCCAGCAAAATTTAAGGTATCGCCCTGGCAGATGCTTCGATTATGAATCATGGTATCACGGCGCTTGACAGAGAGTATAAATTTAACTGTGCTATCGCAGCCTTCGAAGAGTTTGATACGCTGGTAATATACCCCAGCCACTGCTCTTGGTATTCCATCAAATATTACCGTATCTCCTCTACATATCGTATCACGAATAGTTGATGAATCCGTCTTGTGAACAATTAAATTTAACTTAATAAAACTATCACATTGATAAACATTGGTAAAAGTATCCCAATAGACTCCTGTTTTCGTGATGTATTTTCCATTAAAATAATATGGAAAAAGTTCACAAGTTTCATCATTGATGACAGAGGTGTCTCTTTCCCTATAAGGCAGTGTAACAGGAGTGTCAAGGAAGGCACAACCTCGCTTAATACGAATAGGATAAGTACCAGCAATCAGATTATAGAAAATACTAGCTGGCTGATAATTATATCCGAAATCACGAGAATATTTATTTTTGAAATCTGTATTTAATGGGAAAATATAAATACGTTTATTATTAATAGAACAGAGATTTTCGAATATAATGGAGTCTATGCGTATGGTATCACTGGTCTTGGTTTTTACATGTAGATTAAATACCATAAAGCTATCACAGCCATCAGAGTTGGTATATTTGTGCGAGTATGTTCCTGCGCTATTATAGCGATGCGCTTGATATTTAAACGTATCTCCAGTACAGAAGGTATCGAAGATCACAAATGAATCTTTAGGTCTTACCCATAAAGACAATACATCCATTCCACAACCACTTGCAAAATTGTAGTTTCCAGAAGCAGTGTATTTATTTCCACGATAGGTAAACGTATCACCCATGCATATAGTTTGTTTGACATAGACTGTATCCGGATTATTTACCTTCAATACAAGCACTTTGGTGCTATCGCAGTTATACTGATTTTTATAGTTTTTTTGATATATCCCCGTTGTAGAATAATTGCTACCTTGAAATAAATAAGTACTTCCTTTGCATATCTCCGCCTTGGTGGTATCAATATTATTTCTCATAGTAAGCTGAAGACGGATATTGCTATCACAACCGCTAGCGTTCCGAATAACATAGTCATAAATTCCACTTTGACTAAATGGGTATTTGCCGATAAGGCAGGTTGTATCTATTAAGGTATCAAAGGTATGACTACCCATATTCACAGTAAATCGCAAAGTATCAATGGCTGTACACTTGCCGCCGAAGGCAGTGACCATATAGTCAGTCTTAATACTAGATTTAAACACTAAACGTGAAGTGTCTGCATTAACTGTCACATTGCTTGTGGGATTCCAGGTAACATTATATAGAATGGTGTCTAGAGTTAATACTACAGAATCATTAGAAGTGCAAATTGAGGTTTTGTTAGGTTTATAAATTGATCTAGCATTGAGCACTGTTCCTATACAAGCAATATCGGGCTCAAACCTCCATAAATCATTAGACCCTATATGACCACTAAAAATATATAAATTATTATTGTCGTCTGTCCACATCGGGAAACCATATTTATTTCCAGGATGATTTAAAGGATTCGTAATACCTTTCGAGCCGTATATTGGTCGACAATTTGAATTAGAATTTTTACTAACCCTCATCCAATCATTAGTAGTTAGCCTATATAGCCATAAATCACAATCACCTCCACCGTATGTCCAGAAAGCTCTATTGCAATCTGTAGTTTGAACTGTATGATTTTCACCCCTGGCTTTAGGGAAATATCCTCCTACAACGCAATTTGCTGGTGGTGGAATACCAGTATTGGAAGATGGGTTTTGTCCCAATTCCCATGTAAACTGTTTATTGTTCATATCAAAACTCCAAACATCATTTTTAGAACCAAAAGAAAAAACAAACAATTTACTTCCAGATTTCCAACGTGTATAGGTATGATTTGCTCCAGGTGGATTGTTAGAAGGACTTGAGACCCCCATAGTACCATAATTAGGAGTAGAACTAGCATTATTGCCACCAATCCACGTCCATACATTCCCTGATATAGAATATGACCACACATCATTGAAACTACTACCTCCAAAAAAAATAAGCTCATTATGATATACCCAGTTTGACTTACATTCTGCTCGTGTACCAGGAAAATTTGAGGTAGATGATACACCTTTAGTTCCATAATTTCTACCAGTAGTAAGCCCTGTATTTGGATTGTCTCCGCTCATCCATGTCCATTCATTGGTAGGAATATGATATCGCCATAAGTCATTACAGCCTGAACCACCAAACATCCACAAATCACCTATACTATCTGTCCAGCAGCTTGCACCCCACCCTCTCCATTTTGGATAGTTGCTAGTGGATGGTACTCCTTTAGTACCGTAAACACCATTTGTTTGGGTAGAATCGCCACTCATCCATGTCCATACATTCGTTAAAGGGTCATACATCCACATATCAGAAGGGGCTGGCGAACCACTAAAGATCCAGAACTTACCATTTTTATCTTGCCAAAATGCAGGATGATATCTACCAGGGGGTAAGTTACTTGGAGATGGCACTCCTTTAACCCCATAGTTTTTCACTCCTAGAATTGTATCACCATGAATCCAAGTCCACACACCACCATTTTGTCCATAGCTGAGGCTATTAAAAAATGCACTGAGAATAAGGACTTGTAGCCATTTCATTTTAATCCTGCTTTATATTTTCTCTCCGTTTCTTCATGTTCTTCTTCATGATTGACCTCTCTTATGATTTCATTTTGCTGATTGATAAGGTAGGTTTTACCATTCATTATCACCTCTGCGGTGCCATCATAGATAAAAGACATAGCTTGCTCATACTGAGGAGAAATTTTCCAACGTCCGTCTGGTCTAAGGTAACCGTAAAGTTTATCTTTTTTAGCAAGAATCAAGCCAAAAGCGCAGTCTTTGATATCTAGGTAGTCTGGAGGCAGGATAAATTCTCCTCTCAGATTAATCAATCCCCACTTATCATTGACCTGTACACGTGCTACTCCTTCATAGAAGCTAAATGCATTTTGGAAGGTATTTTTGATGACCCATTGGTTTTGTGGATTGATATAACCATAATAACCATCTTTCTTAACACAGGCCAGTCCATAGTAAAATGGTGAAGCATCTTGATATTGAGGAGGAATGCTCTCATTGCCATATTGGTCTAAATAACCCCGTTTAGAACCTATGAGAATAATTGCATAGCCATTCTCAAACTCGCTACCTGCTGTATATTTATTCAGTATCACGACTTCCCCGTTTTGATTCTTATATCCAACTTTATAATCTTGGGTATATTTCAATAATTTAGGTTGGGCAACAATGGACTGCTGAGCAAAACCATAATTTGTTATTAGTAAATAAAAGATGACATAGCAAAGTTTTCTCATGTTTTAGTTTTTAGTATCACAAAAATAAACTAAAATTTTGACATTTAATCAAATTATTTTTAGAATTTATAAATAGCACAATCGACTTTAGAAGATATTATAATACATTATTGAATATGGTACTACGAAAAATTTTTAAATACTTTTTTTCTCTTACCTTTGCCTAATGTTCAACTCTATAGGTCATATACTCCGACTCACCTCCTTTGGCGAAAGTCATGGCGTAGCGATAGGTGGAATTTTGGATGGATTTCCAGCGGGGGTAGAACTCGATTTTGAGGCCATCAAGAAACAACTCGCTAGACGAAAACCAGGTCAAAGTAACTTAACCACCGCTCGAATAGAAGCCGATGATGTTGAGTTTCTCTCTGGTATCTACAATGGAAGAACTACTGGTCATTCCATAGGTTTTCTTATTCAAAATCAAAATCAAAATTCAAGCGATTATACTCACTTGGAAAATGTATTTCGGCCATCCCATGCGGATTTTACTTATCAAGAAAAATATGGCATTCGAGACCCAAGAGGTGGTGGCAGGGCTTCGGCACGCGAAACCACCAATTGGGTTGTAGCTGGCACTCTAGCAAAACAGCTTATTCCAGATATTCAAATTAATAGTTTCGTTTCATCCGTAGAACATATAAATTACCTCTATGATGAAATCCAAACAGATTTAACTCTAATCGATTCGAATATAGTTCGTTGTCCAGATGCTGCTCAAGCAGAGGAAATGATAAGGGCAATAGAAAAGGCAAAAGCGGAAGGTGATTCTGTAGGAGGAACGATTACCTGTGTTATAAAAAACATGCCTATAGGTCTCGGAGAACCGATATTTCACAAACTAGAGGCTGAGTTAGCAAAGGCTATGCTCACGTTGAATGCTTGTAAAGGATTTGAGATTGGCAGTGGATTCGCAGGAACAAAAATGCGTGGTAGCCAGCACAATGACAGCTGGAAGGAAGATAAAACTACAAAAACAAATCATAGTGGAGGTATCCAAGGAGGAATTAGCAATGGTATGGATATTGTATTTTGTTTAGCATTCAAGCCTACAGCGACCATTATGCAAACACAATCTACAATTAATGATAAAAATGAAGCTGTAGAATTGGAAGGTAAAGGGCGTCATGACCCATGTGTATTGCCTCGTGCCGTGCCTATAGTTGATGCTTTGACGGCATTTGTACTTGCGGATTTGTTTTTATTATCCAAAACGAGAAGAATTTGATGTGGGGATGAATTAATTTGAAAATTTGAAAATGATCAACTATATCAATACATAACTTTCCACTTTTGACCGACCACTATGACTGACTACTGCGACTAAAAACTGACAACTAAAAATAAGTATATGCGTGTATTCAAATTTGGAGGAGCCTCAGTCAAAGATGCTGCATCTATTCAAAATGTAACTTCCATCATTCAATCTTATGTGGAAGAGAAAAATCCTATCTTCATGGTGGTATCCGCTATTGGCAAGACTACCAATAAGCTAGAAATCATAGCGAAGAAGGTCTTTGAACAATCCGAAGAAGCGAAATCCTTGTTAAAGGAACTCATAGAAGAACATAGACTCATCTGCCAAGAACTCAAGATGAGCCAAGATAATCTCGTGTTTAAAGAACTCTCTGATATAGAAACCAAAACCTTAGGATTTATTGTAGCTAACGAATCCAATAATTTCAATTATATCTATGACCAAATAGTAAGTAAAGGAGAATTGCTCTCTACGACGGTTGTATATCATTTTATAAAATCGCAAAAGGTATCTATCGATTTTATCAATGCTCGATATTTAATCAAGACTGACAATAATTATACGGATGCTAATATACTCTGGAATGAAACCCAAGAAGCCGTTGAGCATGAATTGAAAAATTATAATAGTCATGTACTCATCACTCAAGGATTCTTAGGTGCTAATTCGGAAATGCTTTATACAACCCTAGGGCGCGAAGGATCAGATTATACCGCAGCGATACTGGCGAAATGTACAAACACAAAAGAAATGACTATTTGGAAAGATGTCGATGGTGTTTACACGGGTGATCCTAAAAAATTTCCTGAGGCCACCATTATAGACAAACTGAGCTACAAAGAAGCGATAGAAATGACTTTCTATGGAGCACAAATTATCCATCCCAAGACTATAAAGCCGATACAAAACTCCAATTGTATTCTCAAAGTAAAATCATTTATAAATAAAGATGCTAAAGGGACAGAAATTGGAAATTTTGAAAATATTTCATACCAACCTGTCACTGTTCTCAAGGAAAATCAAGTATTATACTCCTTTTCGGTTCGTGATTTTTCATTTCTCAATGAGACCAATTTAGGTAAAATTATTGCCACTTTTGGGAAATACAGTCTTCGTATTAATCTCATGCAAAATTCATCGATAGAATTTATCGTTCTCACTGATGAAAAGCTTGGCAAAAATGAACTTATACTGGAAGATTTGAAAGAAGATTTTGAAATAAAAGTCAAGACTAATCTAAAACTGCTAACTATTCGTCATTATACTGAGGATATTTTAGCCAAACAAAGACAAAATAATGCTGTTTTCCTCACACAAAAAGGCGAACATACTGTTCATTATTTGATGGTGTAATACCGCTATTGGTATAAGTTATAAATTACATTGGTATTATAGCATCCTATTCTTTTCCAGACCAGTCCGAAACATTGCGATTATCATCGTCTGGAATCTGAGGTGGCATTCCTTTTATCTTGTACGAAAATATTCTTGCTTTTCTAGCTATTTCAGAATTAGCGCGCATATAATTTAGTGAATTATAATCGTGAATTGACTTGGCGGGTATAATTCCTAATGATTTCGGCATATTATTTAAAGAAAAGCTAGTCAGTGTGCTTTCTTCCCAACTCAAGTTTCTATTGATATTAATAATAGCTAGGTCATGCCAAGGGAAAACCTTCTCATCCCATGGTTTTTGATTGTTAAATATTTCAGGGCTATCGTCATCATTGGCTATTCTTGTTTGAATTTGCAATCGATAGTGGGCTCCTTCAGAAGCTACTCTATTTACAAATTCGTCTTTTAAATAGTTTCTTCCATTTTTTTCATGAGGGAGCACTCTCTGATTACATGTGTCATAATCACACATATCTGGGGTGATTCCAGTTTCTGGTTCATCTTTAAGAGGTAACACCCTATATTTTGCGTATCGCTTGATTTCATCCATTCCTATAAACAAAAAAGGTGTTAAACCATAGTAATGTAAATTGGTGAATGATGTGGGATTTCTTCGAAGAGATAACTGTGCTCCTTTCAAACCCTCAGGATACTTTCGATAGTAATCATGGTATTCTACTCCCCACTTTTGTGCTCTCATTTTGGCAAATTGTAAAAAACTAGAAGCAGACCAAAATAAATTAATGATCCCTGTATTGCATTCTAAGTCAAATGGGCTGTTCCAATGTTCATCCGAAAATTTAACAGAACAACTCCGAATACAATTCATTGCATCATCTAAAAATGTCGCACTTGCATGTCTTATGCGAGCTGGGAAAACTTTGCCAGGTCTAAAAAAATCATGGGCTGGAAATTTAGGGTCATCTACTATACGAGCAGATCCTTCACCAGCTATGCCGTTGTTATGTGACATACGATAGCGCTTTGGGAGCACGAGCATGAAAACAAGTCCTAGTGCAAAAAATCGTGCAGTTAGCCAAAGTATAAAAAAATCATATTTAGCTTTCAGCCAATCTATAAATATATTGATAAGTGAGAATCGTTTTGATGGTTTCTTTTTTAAATCCATAGTGTTAAATATTAGTGCGTGATTCAATTTGGTCTATTGCTACATTGTATTTCTTAAATTCTTCTTTCTTAGCTAAAAACATTTCTATCAATCGAGGATCCATATCGCCATCTTCATTCTTCACGATAAATCCATATTCCGTTCTTGATAGAAAATTGCTAAACCACATCATCTGTGTACTTCTTGTGAGGTCTGGTGCTATACTGTAGTCTGATTCTGGGGACATAATACCCTGTTCTTTCTCTCCAAATCGCAGTCCTAAACAACTATATAATACTTCACCTATATCCTCATATTGATGTTCATTGATCCAAGTATGCAGGAAGGTAGCCGTCATTATTACATAGCAACACATATCTTTCAAATTTTGCCAATCGTTAGAATTGGGATTATACTCTTCAGAAAGCGTTACGGGGGAAATTACTTTTGTTATATTATCAACTTTCTCTCGCGGACTATTGAAATTTATTCGATACTCTTGACTGAGGTATTCGATTCGTTCTTTGAGATAATTTTTGTCCAGATCAGATAATGTCTCCCAATCTAGGTTTGAACCATATAGAGGAACGGAGTGAGAAACTAGATCCTTACTAAATAAGTAAATTTCGTACCAATACTTTTTAATCTCTTCATCATTTTCTTCAACAAAAAGATCCACCCATTCTCTCAATACATTCCAAAAAAGTGTTTCAGCCTTTGCATAGGTATGTGCCTCTGATATTGGATTCATAGGTTGCCAATTTTTCCAATCTTGAAAACCTAAAAGATCTTCTGCGCGCTGTAAAAGTGAGTTAGTCGTCAATGCCGTAGCGTTTGGTAGATAATCTTTTATTAAGAGTTTATCTGCCGAATGATCTATCAAAGCTACTTCTTTTACATGTGGCAATAAAAGTCGAGCAATAGGATTGAGTCTTAAATTCCTATGAACTGCGATAGAATATTGTTCCGTATTGAGATGAGTGCCAGCCAAATGCTGATCTATTTCACCGCATAATGCGCTTGTGACTCTGGCTGCTCGTTTTGCCTGTAGCCATTTTTCACCATCTTGAGGTGTATAGACATGCTCCTCATATGGGTCTTTGTTTATAGCATTTAAAGGCCCTATGAGTCTTATTTCAATAGGAGTAGGCAATCCATCTTCTTTTAATTTAAATTTTATTTTAGCAGTAGGAAATGCATATTCTTCATTGACTTCATATAATCCAGCTCCAAAAAACTTGATCCAATAGTGAGCTGGATTCTCTGTGTCAGGAATAAATGTAGCCATACTCATTCCATTCATAAACCGTTCTCCGAACCAGTCATCTCCACGAGTATATCCAGGAAGTCTTTTTTCGATGGCTACGGTCAAGTTCTCTGGATAATCATCCTGTATTGTTTGCAAATTGATAGATTCTGGCTCTCGCCGAATTTGCAAGAGATGTTTTTGTTTGGTCAATTCTATAGGGATAAATTGTTCACTCATAGACACCGTCCTACCTTCGGTATACTCCTCAGGTGCGTCTTCATCATGGTTCTTTATGAATACCCTAGGTATTCTAGTGTCGTCTCTATATTCCCAAAAAAAGAGTTGTATAACTCCCAGGCTATAGCTCATTCCTATCAAATCAGATTTGGGAATCAATAAAGTCTTAAAGAGTTTCTTATTTGGTTGTAGTTTCCCACCTATTGTTACTAGCCCCGTCATTTCATATATTTCAAATCGCAGATTGGCGCGATTCCACCAATTGCGTGCCGCTATAAAATCAAATGGTAGTTCAAAATATCCATTTCGATCTGTTCGTCCAGCGCTTAATTTTCTCCATTGAAACAAACGAGTCCTCACCCATAATTCCACTCGCTTATTATGAATAGGAATCGCCAAATCATTCCTTTTGCCGAATGTGATTCTTCCTACTACTGTGCTATTAAAATCAGTTCCATAGATGATATCCTTGCGTGGTGTCATTCTATGCCACCATTGCTTTATTCGTTTTGAAATTCTTGTTAAAAATGCAATAAAAAATTCAATTAGTATAGTAAGCCAACTATTGATGATTTTTGAATTGCCAACTTCTAAATGATTAATACTTTTTAGTTTCGGATCGAAAAATTTTCCTTTATCGGTATATATAATTTTAGTCTTATTATAACATTCTTCGACAATTTTTTTGATTTCTTCCTTAGTCATAAAAATTTGTGTTTGATTTAGCTGGCTTTTTGTCTTTCCCCATTCATTAATTCTCTTTCTACAAAATACATATCAATTTCTCCTTTGTTCTTTGCTTGAACCTTTCCTCTGTGCTTGCATTGAAAATAATTCTTAATCAGATTGTAGGTAGCTCCGGAAATATTGATTTGACCCGGTTCACCGCTGGATTCCATCCTACTTGCAATATTTACTGTATCGCCCCAAATATCATAAGCAAATTTTTTGGAACCTACAACTCCTGCAACTACTGGTCCAGTATGGAGTCCTATTCTAATCTCAAATACAGGAAGATTTCTTTGTCTGCAATAATCTCCATGTTGCTGCACCCATTCTTTTATCTCGATAGCCGCTTTCACGGCATCTAAGGCATGCGTAGAATTAGGAACAGGCAGTCCACCGACACACATATAAGCATCTCCTATTGTTTTTATTTTTTCTAAATTATATTTTTCCATTATTTTATCAAAGGTTCCAAAACATAAATCTATCTCATTTACAATCTCCTCGGCTGTTAATTTTTCAGATATCATAGTAAATCCTTTGAAGTCTGTGAATAGAACCGTTACATTGTCATAACCTCTTGGCTTAGTTCTTCCATCTCGTTTCAACTCTTCTGCCGTTTCTATAGGTAAAATATTGTACAATAAATCATCTGATTTCCTTTTTTCTTCCGCTAGTTCTGATGTGCGAATTTTTACTTTTTGTTCCATTTGATCATAAAGGATAGCATTGTCTATAGAGACGGCTATTTGACCTGAGAGAAGAGATAATAAATCTATACGATCTTGGGTAAATGCTCCAATACTTAGATTGTTACCGAGATAAAGAATTCCAATAAATTTACCTTGGTTGAATATTGGAAGTGCCAGAATTGATTTTGACTTATTTTTTAATATAAAAGGATCACTGTGATACCGATTGTCATTCGCAGCATCATTGATGACGATACTTTCACCTGTTCGCTTGACATAGTTTACGATAGCCTCTGATAGGAGTTCTGTGTTTTTTATTGAAATATGATCTAAGATATTCGTGTCGTGGTTTTCCTTATTGATCATCGCTTCTATCATCAATTCACCATCTCTATCTAAAATTAGAAAACCATAATGTGCGCCTGCATTTTCAATAACGACATTCATCAAATTATTCAATAGTTTAGAAAGAATAATTTCCCCTGAGATAGCAGTAGCTGCCTTGAGAACTGATGTGATATCTAGCACTGTACTTTGTACCATAGAAGTGGTAGACTTCACCACTGACTTTTGACTTAAAGTAGACTCTTGTCTTTGCACGCCAGAAACATATTTTGGATATGATTGCTCTAAATGGTTGAGTTTAGCATCGGCTCCCCATTCTCGATATGCATTATATGCTGCTTTAAAATAAAACTCTGCTAAATCTTCTGAGTTTAAGCTCAGATAGAGTTTTCCTGCCAATTCATACGAAAGGGCTACCTCGTGAGTATAGCTTGAACTAGCTGCTCCAGATATGACCTTGTCATACTATAATCGAGCCTTATTCGTTTCACCCAGAGCCTTGTGAACCTCAGCATCCAACAGGTCGTATTTGTGAAGATAATTCATTGGAGCATCCTTTGCCCATTTTTTCATCTTCTTCATATTGCTCTTAATGGAACTCATATAACGTTTCTGATTAGTTCTATTAGCTTTTGGATAAAGGGCTAACATAATGAGCGATTCATACAAATGATGATTTGGTATTTCAAACTTAGCTAAAACTGCTTCCAAAAGCAATCTAGACTGAGCGGAATGATGCAAAGCGTTTTCATAATCTTCGAAATAATAACACAATATCATTTTGTTGAAATGAATAAAGAAAGTTCCGGTTTTGTCGTTTCTTTCCGTATTCTGATTCATCATCTTTTCCTCATCATAGGCTTCACCTGTCAAAACTATAGGGGATGCAGATCTCCCCATAAAGTTTAACATTGCCTGGCGATAAACCTCATTGTAATTGTAATTCGTCTCCTGCTTAAATGACTTGAAACTATCACTGTAAGCTTTGGTTTCTATTTCAAGTCTAGGCAATGGTTTCCCACTGAGATATGCATTGATACAATAAATGTTTGTATTGATACAAGCAAATTCGATGGCTCCTGTTTCCAATCCAATATGATAGGATTCTTGCAGTGGTCTTAATGTATTGTGCACATGTTCATTCCATATATTGATCAAAGCATAAATAGGAGTAAATACCTGAGTTTTCCATTCTTTAGCTTTGAATTTATCTAATAAAACAAGGCCTAACTTTCCGAAAGAATAGCCTGATTTCATATCTTCTAATACACCGCACATGATAACACCATAGGTAGCAAATGCAAACGATGATACTGCTGTGTTGCCATATCTTAATGAAAGTTCCACCATTCGAAAAATGACCAATGGAAAAAATGTAGGCACTGCCCAATAGCTAGAAGAAGCTATGTCGGCTAGAATGCGCATGGAAGCTATTTTATGTTCATTGGTCATTGTAGGAAGATTTTCCAGTTTATAATTATCCTTCCTAAAGAGCATTAATTTTATCTTCAATAAATTATACATGACATGAACTAGCCTTGCTTTAGTAGGGAATGTCTCTCCTAATTGAGCCAGAAGCTCCCTTCCTGTATTAATAGCATCAATTAATTTGTTTTCTGCTTTATATGCTAGAATTCTAATTTCATATGGTTTTACCTTTTCTAACAGATTTTTTGAATTAGCCAATACTTCTTTATACTTTTGATCCATGGCATTGAAGTCTCCGTTGAGATAGGCTGCTTCCATAGCATAGGTATATAAGTCAATCGTGAGCTTATACTGATTCTTCCATGGTTCATGTTTCAGCAAACTAATTCCTGTATCGAAATAATCCAGTGCTGGCTTAAAAGCCGAACTTTGTTTCGCTTTAACTCCAGCTTCCAAATTTAACAATGCTAACTGTTCCTTCTCCTCTTCGGATGTGATTAATTCCTTTCCACAATTCCATTGATTTGTAATACTAAATAGTTTTTCTTCTTTTTCTTCTTCGGAGATATTCTCTAATAAAAGTTTTCCGATACTTAGATGTAAACTATTTTTTTCATTATCGGGAATTGTTGAATAAACGGCTTGTTGAATTCTATCATGCGAGAAACGAAAGTTTTCACCTGCAGGTATTATAAACCCTTCTTTCAAAGCCTCAAATAAATCTAGGTGAATTACAGAGATTTCTTTTTTCCTGATAATCGCTAAGGCACTGGATGAAAATTGATTCCCTATACAAGCAGCTATTTTGAGCAATACCTGGGTTTCATCTGTAAATTGTTTAGTCTTATTGGCCATGAGGTCTACTACATTGTCTGAAATGTTTTGTAGTTTAACTTTTTCAATATCCCATTGCCACTTATTATTTGCAAAATTGAATTGTAATAGTTTTTCTGAAAATAAAGTTTTTAAAAATTGTGTTGAGAAAAATGCATTTCCCTGAGTCTTTGAAAAAACCAGCTCTGCAAGTGGTCGTGTTATAGATTTGGACTCATTTACAGATTCCGAAATCAAATCATTTAAATTTTCTAGATTTAAATTCTCGACATGAATGCTTGACATATTTATACCCTTCTCACCCAATTCATTTTGGAGTAGAACAAAAGGGTGGCTTGCATTCACTTCGTTATCCCGATAGGCTCCAATAAATAAAATGTACCCATTCGATTTGTCTGAGAGCAATACATCCAATAAATTTATAGAAGCAGAATCTGCCCATTGCAAATCATCAATAAACAAAACCAAAGGGTGGTCCTTTGAAGAAATTGCCGAAACAAATTTTTTACAGATATAGTTAAATCTATTCTGCGCCTCTGCGCCTCCTAATTCTGGAACAGATACTTGTTCTCCTATGATAAGCTCCAGCCGTGGCAAAACATCTGTAAGGACTTTCCCTTCGCTCCCTACAGCATCTTGAATTTTCGCCTTAAATAGTGCTAGTTTCTCTTCCTTTTCTGTTAGAATAATATTGATGAATTCACCTAGAGCATGAAGGATGGCATAATAGGGCATGGCTCTTTGAAACTGATCATATTTACCTTCGATAAAATAACCTTTTTTTTGCGTTATTGGCTTGTGAACTTCTCTCACGAGCGCAGACTTCCCAGTTCCTGAGTATCCAGCGACCCATACTATTTCTTGTGTTCCAAGTGTACAATTATGAAATGAGTTTAATAAAGATTTAATTTCACTCTCCCTTCCATATAATTTTTGAGGAATTTCAAATTTGCCTGAATAATCATTTTGTCTTAACTCAAAATTAGGTATTTGTTTAGTTTTTTCATATTCACGCAAGCAAATCTCCAAATCGTGCTTTAATCCTTCTGCAGATTGATATCTATCTTCTGAATTCTTGGATAGAAGTGTAGTGATGATATCTGAAATTGGTTTAGGAATGCTTGGATTCAATTGATTTAGCTCCTTAGGGGTTATCGCAATATGACTATGAACAAGTTCCATGACATCTTGAGAGACAAATGGAGGCTGTCCATATAACATTTCATAGAAAGTAACCCCAAGTGAATAGAGATCAGTTCTATAATCTACTTTACGATTCATTCTACCCGTTTGTTCAGGGGAGTTATAAGTGATAGTGCCCTCTAATGTCTCTGGATTACTTATGGAGTGCTGTTTTAAATCTATTCGTGATGAAATCCCAAAGTCGATGATTTTAACCGTCCTCTCTTGTAAATTTACCAATAAATTAAATGGCTTATATCTTTATGAATGATATCATTATGGTGTATTTCTGCTAAGGCACTCGAGGATGCAATAGCTATATGTAAAAAATCAAGAATATCGCCTTGTTTATTTTTAAATATTTCAGTGATAGTATTGCCTTCTATCCATTCGAGATATATGGCGTGTCTGTTCTTTTCTTTTGATTTTTTTAGTACATTTCTGGTATGCTTGAGATGGAGTCCTTCTAATAAATCAAACTCGTTATAAAACTGAGCAATTTCTTTGGGTGTTGGAAACTCATAATTACAAATTTTCACTAAAACGGGGATTCCCCATTCACTTTCACTCTGAAAATAAATCTTGGATTTTTTACTTTCGTATATAAGTTTTTCTATCATAAAGTAAACATTTTTGATACTTCTAAAATAAAAGGTTTAAGCCTAAACTAACATAACCTCAAATGTTTATATACGCAAAACTAATTTATTTTTTTAACTATGCCGTTTTATTGCATAGAAAAGATATAGTATTAAATCCAAATTTCAATAAAAATTTTATTTTTTGACAATAAAGAGCTAACTTGCACTCTGTCAGTAAAGCCTGTGGATGAAATGGCGAATTGAATCCCTACCGAATTTTTATTACGATGCAATAAGCTTGGTAAAAATGAACTTATACTGGAAGATTTGAAAGAAGATTTTGAAATAAAAGTCAAGGCTAATCTAAAACTGCTAACTATTCGTCATTATACTGAGGATATTTTAGCTAAACTAATACAAATTAAAGCTGTTTTCCTCACACAAAAAGACGAACATTCGGTGCATTATTTGATGGTGTGATGATAACTCAATTTAGAAATGTAATAATCCCTACCTAATCACATACCTATACAATTCCTTTCCATCCTTATCTTTATAGATGACTTCTACTCGTCTTTCGGCTTTATTTCCGACTACTTGTATGAGGGCATAGTTTCTTTTTCCACCGATATAGCTTCCTTCTACTCGGAGGGTGTTAGGCTCATTGGGATTTGCAGTTGAGCCTGAGGTGAGAGGCGATATTGTGAGGTCATGAAAAATGTCGCCATCACTGGTGGTAAATTTACTGATTTCAGAATTATGTCTATCGCCTGTTAAAAAAATAACGCCTTTGATATTATTTTCATCGAGTTGCCTCAATAGAGAAGCGTGCTCATTTTCATAATTGCTATGATTTTCCTTAACCTTAGCTGAATTGAGAATTTGACTACCAACTGCTATAAACTTAAATCGTGCTTCACTGCTTTTGAGTGATTCGATAAGCCAAGATAATTGTTCTTGTCCTAGCATTGCACCATCTTTGCCTTTAGTTGTCCTAAACCAACGATCATCCAAAAGATAAAACGCACAATCCGACCATTCGAAATAGCTTGTGATTCCTTGTCCATTGGCAACTCCATAATGGTTTGAAGGAAAAAAATCTTTAAAAGTTTGTAAAGTAACATCTTTCAATTGGTAAGTACCTATGGCATCATTCGGTCCATAGTCATGATCATCCCAGATAGCATAGTGGTGGGTCGCTCTCAATAGTTCTTGCAGCTCAGGTAGTGCTCGTGTATGGGTATATCGATACTGTATTCCACTTTTACTATCATAGTCTGCTTCTCTCAAATAGACGTTATCTCCTAGCCATAGCATAAAATTAGAAGACTCTTTGGCCATATTGGTGAATATATGGTGATCTCCGCCATAACTCTTTCCAGGACGATCATAGGCTGTATCATTGACATAATTGCAACTTCCTGTCAAGAAACTGAAATCAGGAGCATCCGTGCGCCATCTCCAGATTTTGTTGGTCTTAAATTTTTGGTTTGGATATGATTTCATCACCTTTTGATTTATGAGAATTTCATATCCATATTCAGTATCTAGGTCTAGTAAAGAAGTCGTCAGTGTAGCTGTATAGGCTGATTCATGCTTGGTATCAACCTTTTTACTCAGAAACTTTTCCTGTGGATTGTTTATTTTCCAGTATCTCATTTGGACTTCTGCCTCTTTATCCGTTTGCACCCAGATGGCAGTCTCACGCATAGCTAGATAGGTTAGCATAGGGCCATTTTTTAGAGATTGGGCAGAGGTTGTGGAAATGATACCAAAAGCAGCTAAACATAGTTTTAAAAACAGTTTCATTATAGTTGAATTTAGAATTATTTATAAATTTTGACCTCCGTATTATTATCCACGTATGAATACAGTTCATCGATATCTTTATTTTTTAGCGAGATACAACCCAGTGTCCAATTGACACGCTGACTTATGGAAATATCTGTCATATAAGGCACTCCGTGAATCCCTACATTGCCTCCTATCATCGCTTTGGCAGGAATTAACTTTGCTTTTTTAGCCTCTTCATGTTTTTTTTGAGATTGCGCATTGGGATAATCTAGCCAAATAAATTTCGACCACTTTTTATGCGGATATTTCGTTTTGATTTTAAACTCACCCTCTGGAGTGCATCCATCCCCTTCCATTAATTTGTCATCTATAGGATTAAATCCAAATACGACGGGATAGCTTTTTACTACCAAATTTTTATGATAAGCATATAGTCTATATCTTGATTTAGAGATCTGAATGGTGGTAATCTTCATATTTTGAGCAAGCTGACTGAGTTTCTTATCATAATTGATTAGTTTTTCTTCAGCTTCTTTATTGTTAGAAACTAAGTCTAGTGCACGCTTCTCTTGACAAGATAACGAGAGAAGTAAAATGAAAATAAAAGCGATGAAACGAATCATATTGATGTTAGAAATTAATGAATCGAAGTGTTTAAATATTAATGCGAACTAATATTAGGAATCTCGTCAAGAATTGAATTTGTCTTATCTTCTACAGTCCAGCCTATAGCTTTGGAAACATTGACCAATGAACCTAGATTCTCTATCAAGCGCTGCCTGGCTTGTATTTTGAGCGAACTGTTTTCTATTTGCTGTTCTATTTTCTGTTTTGCATCCGCTTGTACTTTATTGATATCATCCTTAGTGAAACTAGTAAATGTGGAGGCTTGAATGTCATAGAACTTTAAATCTGGGATAATATTGACTTCTTCATCAGGAAGTTTTTCTATGACTACTCTCTTATTTTCTTTATCGACAAAAATGACCATTTTCTTTAAATCATAACCAACAATCACTTTGGCATCTAATATCACAATCGCTTTTTTCTCCTGAGGTATGAGATCGAAAAAAACTTTGGACCTTTCTTGATAGGTATAGGTCTCCGTAAAATTCCCTTCGAGTACCATCAATTTGGAAATGGATTCAACGGATTTCATAATCGTCGTTGCCTCAATCTCTACATCGGTATTTTTCGACATAAACTTTTTATACATAAAGAATAAGACTCCCATGACGAGAAGACCAACAAAAAATCCCTTTAAAAATACCATTTGATTCATTTTATTTTAGAATTGAAAGCTTATAATTTTCTGTCACGAGATTGGTGGGGAAATTATTGGTAAATAATTGCCCTGTTCCCAATCCTTGAGGCATAGTATAACACTTTTCATATTTACTACACCATTGCGCGATAGTATTTAACCCAAGATTGCTCTCAAGGGCGGAGGTTATCCACCAATCTATTTTGAGCTGATTCGCTATGAAAATCCATTCTTCACTACCCATTAATCCACCATGCAGAGAAGGTTTCAGGACTACGTAATGCGGCTGCAATCGTTCAAGTAACGACCATTTTTCCTTATAGGTATTTTTTCCTATGAGCTCTTCATCTAAAGCGATAGGAATAGGTGATGTTTGAATGAGATGTTGCATTTCATCCAATTGATTAGGCTTGATAGGTTGCTCTATAGAGTGTATTTGATAGTCGCTAAGTCGTTTTAATTTTTCTAAGGCTTCTTTTGGTTGAAAAGCTCCATTGGCGTCTAGCCTTATACTTAGTGTTCTCTCATTTCTATATTTTCTAACATGTTTTAATAACTCAATCTCTTTTTCAAAATCTATTCCACCTATTTTTAATTTGATACAATGGACATCCTTTTCTAAAATGGAATCTATTTGTGATTTCATTTCATCGTAGTCACCCATCCATACGAGAGCATTGATGGGAATAGATTTGCTGCCTTGAGTAAATGGTGTTTTATAAAAAATAAAGTCTCTGTGTTTGTAGCTGAGCCATGCAGATTCTATCCCGAAAAGTATCGAAGGATAATCCAATAATTCAGGTTTATGATTTAAAAAGTATTCAATATTATTGGCGACTTCTATGAGTTTTTCTTCAAAATTTAAACTTAATTCCGCACTTAATCCTTCTAATGGGGCTATTTCACCAAAACCATCTCTTCCGAAGTTATCCATAATTTTCAATGTCCAAATTTTCCTATAAGACATAGTACTGCGAGAGGTAGTCGCTGGTTTATGAAACTG
The DNA here is from genome assembly GCA_016787225.1 of Chitinophagales bacterium. Taxonomy (NCBI): domain Bacteria; kingdom Pseudomonadati; phylum Bacteroidota; class Chitinophagia; order Chitinophagales; species Chitinophagales bacterium. Next base: position 90,974 of record JAEUUY010000005.1, on the reverse strand, counting down.
AAGTTCATAAGGAATGATTTCACAAGAGTATTTTTTAGCCATTCTACTTGGATTGAAGCGTAGTTATAAAACTTGTGAAATGAAAAATAATATAGACAAAAAGAAAGTAGCCAATGCAGTAGGTTTGAGTAATAAATCAAAGTCTTTGAGTTCTTTTATCTTTAAAAATTTTAAGAGAATAAAAATAAAAGGAATAAATCCAATCCAATAGGCATAGCTAAACCAATTGGTAATATTTTGTGTAAACACATATCCAGCCCAACTAAAGATTCCGATGAGAATCAAAATAATAAAATAAATTCTTGAATTTTCATAACCAAACTGAATTGCCATAGTTATTTTACCATATTTAGCATCATTGATCATATCTCGAAGGTTATTGAGGTGCAAAATACTTGTGGTCAAGCAACCTATGCCTATTGCTGGAAGAACGGCGGCATTATTTAGTTGATGTACATTGAGAAACATGGAGCCAACAACACCAAGTATTCCGAAAAATAGAAACACAAAAATATCACCATATGCACGATAACCATATGCAATATTTCCTTTGGTATAATTATCTGCAGCCCACAAAGAAATTAGTCCAAGGAGAAATAATATAAGCTTTTCCCACCATAAAATATTTGAATTGAGAATGAGGGTAATACCAGAAAGCAATGCCAGAGCTATTGTAATTTTTAGTATCTTTTTTAGTTCGTCAGGAGTTAGTATCCCACTCTGTATAGTCCTTTGTGGACCTATACGTTCAGCATTATCTGTACCTTTTTCACTGTCACCAATATCATTTGAAAAATTGGATATAATCTGCAATAGCAAAGTGGTAAGGATAGTCAAGATAAAAATACGCCACTGAAAAGCTCCCAAATAAAATGCCATAGCATTTCCGGTAATGACACATGATAAGGCTAAGGGTAAGGTTCGCAATCGTGAGGCGTGGAGAATAGACTTGAACTGACTCATTACGCAAACTTATTTAAATATCAATTAATCACTTATAAAATTTAAGTATGAGTGTTATCTAATTAAGGTAACCTCACCAGATTTAACCACTTTTCTTCCACTTAAATAAATGATTTCAGCAGAATATACAAAGACATCATAGTTTAATTTCTTACCTTTATATGTGCCATCCCAGCCAATTCTGTGTGCTTCAAGTGATTCAAAGATTTTCTCTCCCCACCGATTAAATATACTCAACTTAGCTTTGTATATATTGTTGGAGTAAATTCGTAAAGTTTGATTTTCAATATTTGGTCCATCTGGAGAAAAGGCATTTGGAATAAATAATTCATCTAGGGTATGTCGAATGCGAGCATTATCTGAGTGATAACAATTGTCATTATAGATTACTTCTATAGTATATATCATTGGTACATAAGGAGTAGCAATAGGGTTTCGACAATCTGTGCAACTCAAACCATCTCCAGGTTTCCAAATAAAAGATTGCACCTTGGTTGAATCACCTTTGATATATCTATAACCTAACTCGACAGGCTCTCCCATTCCCACTACGGTATCTTTTGGATATACTTCTATTTCTATTTTTTCTGTTCCCTTTACACGATGTGTATCTCTAGTGAGACATTTATTCGCATCCATTATTTGAACATGATACAATCTAGCCTCGGATACTCTAAATATTTTTTGTGATCTAAATGATATACCAGAATCTATACTATAGACATAAGGTTTGGTTCCACCTATACCACTCAGGTTGATATTAGTGAAATCTTGACAATTGAGCATTTCACTGCCTAAACTATCAAATAAAAGAGGCATCGGATCTTTTATTAAAGGAATTTTAAAGTTTTCTATACAATTGTTTGTATCCGTAACCTTTAAATAAAAAGTGTCCTGTTTCAAATTTTGAATTTTAGGTTCCCGTTTACCGTTGGACCATAAATAACGATAGGGTTGAGTTCCACCTGCTAATTTCACTTCGATACTTCCTAAGGAATCACCAAAGCATGGATTTCTTTTTTGAATAGTATCTTGAATCACAATGGGCGGTGGTTCGCTCAATACTACCGTATCCGTGTAATAGCATTTGTTTGAGTCAAGTAAAACTAAACTGTAAGTGGTAGCAGATAGATTTTTAAGAACACTGTCTTTATCTCCGCTCGGAGTCCATAGATAACTATAAGGAGGAGTTCCTCCAGAAATTATTATTTCTATCTCACCATCATTACTTTGATAGCAAGTCAAATGTTTCCGAATTTTACTTACTGTCTCGATAGCGGTGGGTTCTGCAAGGCTAAATGTATCAGAAAACAAACAACTCTTCATATCCCTCACAGTATATTGGTTAAAGCCCGCAGGTAAATTTTTGAACAAGCCTGAATCTTGATAGACCATTTGGGAAAGCTTATATTGATAAGGAGCAAACCCTTTTTTCGCTTGTAAGTTTATCATACCGTCTCGGCTGTTTTTACATTTGAGATTATATGTTATAGACTCGACTACCATTTGGCTTTCACGAACTGTAATTTTGATAGTATCTGTATTTTCACAATTAGTTATGTCATTCATAATAGTCATATAATAAGTCGTTGTGTTTGCGACCTTTGAATAGGGCTGAGCAATTCTACCATTACTTAAATTAAGGTCGGGGAACCACCGATAGCTATGATTTGGTATAGAGGCAGATCCGAGCTGAACACTATCTCCTGAACAATTTATTCTTATAGTATCTCTTCCTGCATTGGCTATGGGCAATGGATTTACAGTAAGTTGAAGATAAACAAAGCTATCACAACCAGCTATATTTATTAGTGTATCCTTGAAATTTCCACTATTTAAACGGAAGTTACTATTGAAATAAAAACTATCACCTTGGCATATACTTTTCGTAAAGAAATAATTTGTGGTATCATTGACGGTTAAATGCAGCACCAAAAAACTATCACAGCCTTTCGCATTAACAAAAGTATCTTTATATATACCTGTAGTATTGAGAATATTTCCATTAAACACCACCGATTGATTTTTACAAATGGTTTTGAAACTATCTTTTCGGGTAGTATCGTTGACGGTCAAATGCAGATAAAAGAAGCTATCACAACCTTTAGAGTTTGTAAATGTATCTTTGTAAATACCTGTAGTGTTGAGATTCTGTCCATTGAAAGTCACCATTTGATTTTTACAAATCGTTCTAAAGCTATCTTTTCGGGTCGTATCATTGACGGTCAAGTTCAAAACTAAAAAGCTATCGCAGCCTTTTGAATTTACGAAAGTGTCACGATACATTCCAGAAACATTCAAACTATTTCCATTGAAAATAATCGGTTGATTTTTGCAAATTGTTCGGAAGCTATCTTTGCGCGAAGTGTCATTCACAGTTAAATGCAGATAGAGGAAACTATCGCAACCTCGGGCATTGACGAACGTATCTCGATAAACCCCACTAGTACTCAAAGTCTGTCCATTAAATACAATCGGATTGTAGCGACAGATAGCGAGGAAGGAATCTTTTTTGGTGGTATCATTGACTGTCAAGTTCAAAACCAAAAAGCTATCGCAGCCTTTTGAGTTCACAAAAGTATCTCGATAGACACCTGTTGTATTGAGAATATTTCCATTAAATACTACCGATTGATTTCTACAAATGGTTTTGAAACTATCTTTGCGAGTAGTATCGTTGACGGTCAAATGCAAGTACAAGAAGCTATCACAGCCTTTTGAGTTAACGAAAGTATCACGATAGACGCCACTATTATTCAAAGTTTGTCCATTAAACACCACCGATTGATTTTTACAAATAGTTCTAAAACTATCTTTTTTGGTCGTATCATTGACTGTCAAGTTCAAAACCAAAAAGCTATCGCAGCTTTTAGCATTAACAAAAGTATCTCGATACACTCCAGAAATATTCAAACTATTTCCATTGAAAATAATCGGTTGATTTTTGCAAATTGTTCGGAAGCTATCTTTGCGCGAAGTATCATTCACAGTTAAATGCAGATAGAGGAAACTATCGCAACCTCGGGCATTGACGAACGTATCTCGATAAACACCATTGGTATTTAAAGTCTGTCCATTGAATACGATTGGGTTGTAACGACAGATAGCGAGGAAGGAATCTTTTTTCGTGGTATCATTGACTGTCAAGTTCAAAACCAAAAAGCTATCGCAGCCTTTTGAGTTCATGAAGGTATCACGATAGACGCCTGTGGTATTCAAGGTTTGTCCATTAAATACCACTGACTGATTTTTACAAATAGTTCTAAAGCTATCCTTTCGGGTAGTATCGTTGACGGTCAAATGCAAGTACAAGAAGCTATCGCAGCCCTTAGAGTTCATGAAGGTATCACGATAGACGCCTGTGGTACTCAACGTTTGTCCATTAAATACCATTGACTGATTTTTGCAAATCGTTCTAAAGCTATCTTTTTTGGTCGTGTCATTGACTGTCAAGTTCAGAACCAAAAAGCTATCACAACCTTTTGAATTGACGAAAGTGTCACGATAAATTCCAGAAATATTCAAACTATTTCCATTGAAAATAATCGGTTGATTTTTGCAAATCGTTCGGAAGCTATCTTTGCGCGAAGTATCATTCACGGTCAAATGCAGATAGAGGAAACTATCGCACCCTCGGACATTGACGAACGTATCTCGATAAACTCCACTGATACTCAAAGTCTGTCCATTGAATACGATCGGGTTGTAGCGACAGATAGCGAGGAAGGAATCTTTTTTAGTGGTGTCATTGACTGTCAAATGCAGATACAAGAAACTATCGCAACCTTTCGCATTAACAAAAGTATCTTTATATATACCTGTAGTATTGAGAATATTTCCATTAAACGTAATGGGTTGATTTTTGCAAATGGTTCTAAAACTATCTTTACGGGTAGTATCATTGACTGTTAAATGGAGATACAAGAAGCTATCGCAGCCTTTTGAGTTAACGAAGGTATCCCGATAAACACCCGTTGTATTGAGAATATTTCCATTAAATACCACCGATTGATTTTTACAAATAGTTCTAAAGCTATCCTTTTTGGTCGTATCATTGACTGTCAAGTTAAGAACCAAGAAGCTATCGCAGCCTTTGGCATTGACAAAGGTGTCTCGATACATTCCAGAAATATTCAAACTATTTCCATTGAAAATAATCGGTTGATTTTTACAAATCGTTCGGAAGCTATCTTTGCGCGAAGTGTCATTCACAGTTAAATACAGATAGAGGAAACTATCGCACCCTCGGGCATTGACGAACGTATCTCGATAAACCCCACTGGTACTCAAAGTCTGTCCATTAAATACAATCGGGTTGTAACGACAGATAGCGAGGAAGGAATCTTTTTTGGTGGTATCATTGACGGTTAAATGCAGCACCAAGAAACTATCGCAGCCTTTGGCATTAACAAAAGTATCACGATAGACGCCTGTTGTATTGAGAATATTTCCATTAAATACTACCGATTGATTTTTACAAATGGTTCTAAAGCTGTCTTTTCGGGTAGTATCGTTGACGGTCAAATGCAGATACAAGAAGCTATCGCAGCCTTTAGAGTTCATGAAGGTATCACGATAGACGCCTGTGGTATTCAAGGTTTGTCCATTAAATACCACTGACTGATTTTTGCAAATCGTTCTAAAGCTATCTTTTTTGGTCGTGTCATTGACTGTCAAGTTCAAAACCAAAAAGCTATCGCAGCCTTTTGAATTTACGAACGTATCTCGATAAATTCCAGAAACATTCAAACTATTTCCATTGAAAATAATCGGTTGATTTTTACAAATCGTTCGGAAACTATCTTTGCGCGAAGTATCATTAACAGTTAAATGAAGATAGAGGAAACTATCGCAACCTCGGGCATTGACGAACGTATCTCGATAAACCCCACTAGTACTTAAAGTCTGTCCATTAAATACAATCGGATTGTAGCGACAGATAGCGAGGAAGGAATCTTTTTTGGTGGTATCATTGACTGTCAAGTTCAAAACCAAAAAGCTATCGCAGCCTTTTGAGTTCACAAAAGTATCACGATAGACTCCTGTGGTATTCAAGGTTTGTCCATTAAATACCACTGACTGATTTTTGCAAATCGTTCTAAAGCTATCTTTTCGGGTAGTATCATTGACTGTTAAATGGAGATACAAGAAGCTATCACAGCCTTTTGAGTTCACGAAAGTATCACGATAGACGCCACTATTATTCAAAGTTTGTCCATTAAACACCACCGATTGATTTTTACAAATCGTTCTAAAACTATCTTTTTTGGTCGTATCATTCACAGTCAAGTTCAAAACTAAAAAGCTATCACATCCTTTTGAATTTACGAACGTATCTCGATAAATTCCAGAAACATTCAAACTATTTCCATTGAAAATAATCGGTTGATTTTTGCAAATTGTTCGGAAGCTATCTTTGCGCGAAGTATCATTCACAGTTAAATGCAGATAGAGGAAACTATCGCAACCACGGGCATTGATGAACGTATCTCGATAAACCCCACTAGTACTTACAGTTTGTCCATTGAATACAATCGGGTTGTAGCGACAGATAGCGAGGAAGGAATCTTTTTTGGTGGTATCATTGACGGTTAAATGCAGCACTAAGAAGCTATCACAGCCTTTTGAGTTTATAAAAGTATCACGATAGACGCCTGTAGTATTGAGAATATTTCCATTAAATACTACCGATTGATTACTACAAATGGTTCTAAAGCTATCTTTTCGGGTAGTAAATTTCAAGGTGTCATTAACCGCAACAGAAAGGTTGCATGCAATATTTTCTACTTTTAAAATCTTCAAGGTTTGACTAGCGCCTATATTCGTTAAGGTTAGAATTACAGAGTCGGAAATACCAATAATCACACTATCTGCTGGATTATTATTGATTTCATATTTTACCTTATTTCCCGATTTACTTTTAATGACAAAATACATAACACTATCATTGCAGTTAAATGGTTTGCCATATATTTGGGGAGTATCACAGCGGGTACCACACACATTGATAATAGGTGGTATCACAAAATTGACACTAGTTAATGTACTGTTCACTGCGCTATTATCTCCTACTGAACCATTCACTCTATGTCCAACATAACCATATCGAAGAGTATTATATTTTATGTAAGATGAGGTATGCCCGCCAATTTCACAGAATAAAATAGTGTCATTCGAATTTATACCACTCGGAATATCTGGGTGATTTGTAGCTCCAATTAAAGTCGCTGTGCCATTGACTCTACCTATCATGGCTATCGAATTGTTTCCACAAGTCACCATTTGGGCATTCGAACGTATAAAGCCTAAGTTAGGCAAATTGGGGTCGTGTTCATTGGCTGTAATCCATGTAGCATCTGTTACAGTGGTTCCATTGGGATTGAGTACATTGACCCAGGCTAGTCTATTTGTAGTAGTATTGTCGCCTAATTGCCCATTGTTATTTTCACCTAATGAATAGATTCTATTATTCGTCCCTAGAACATAGTATGAAGTTTGGTTAAAGGTATAATTGAAATTGAAATTTGTCATTTGAATCATCTTAATGCCACCCAGGCCGCTTGGTTTAGTCATTTGGCTAGCATAATCTCTGTTGACTCTTGCAGTGCTATTGCCTAGTAAAACATTATCTCCCCATGTCCAAATAGTGGAATCTGCAGCTAACGCAAAGGCAGCTCTATCCGTTCCTCGTGTCGCAATGATATTGGTTAAAGGTTGCCCAGCAGCTCGCATCACTTGACTCCACGTATTAGCTGAACTGCTGCTTACACTGAGGTCTCCTCTTACACGAGCGCTTTGTGCTAGGACAAATACTCTTCCTCCACAGGTAGTAATGATGATAGTTTCAGCACAAACAAACATCATTTTTACACTATCAGGTATAATTCCAGATGGTAATCCATCAGTTTTCCCATTTATAGTCAATTTTGAAAAAGTATTGGTAGATTTTATTCCAGTACTAAGAACTGCGCCAGGTGTTCCACTTGCAAATAAACCAGTTGATGTTAAAACGATGAGTTGAACATTTCCCGCCCATTCAGAACCAATTCCAACGAAATAAACAGTTCCAGTCAAGGCTGGGTAGTTAGTACTATTGATTGTTACAGGTGATAAGTGATGACCTGTACCATTATTCTGCATGTTTTCACCCCATACTCTAAATCCATTTTTCTCTGAAACAAAGGTCGAATGAAAACCCGAGCCCATATTGTCATAAGCAATGGTACGAGCATTGTTGTCCGAATAAATTCCTGCATTCGTATTACACTCAATACGACATTGACTCTTGGCTGTAGAGTAGGAAATGGAGAAGATGCATAAAACAATCCATCTCCAAAAGTTAAGTAAATTACTTAATTTCTTCACGCCAGCCTATTGGAGATAGTTGACCATTAAATTTTTCAAAATCGAACTGAATATATCCACGCTCATTAAATTGACCTTGGAGCGAATATACGAATCGGAATCGATGAGGCTTATTCAATAGGATGGTTTTTACGAGTACCCCATCCACTGCTGCACCTATCCCTGCTGCCTTGACCTTTAATACCTTTGATGGAAAGGAAATTGGAGTAGAATAGAAATTCTTAATTTCCACTTCGATATACAATTCTGTCCCTCCTATATTTTTACCTTTACTAAGAATATCAGATGCTGCAATGCTCTCTGAATCAAATTCGAATTGAATAGAATCCACATAAATAACAAAATTGCTAGGCAGATTGTCATGTTCATCCTGCAATATTTTTTTACCAAAATATTTTGAGTTGATAATTTCTCTACTCTGAATAGTATATATTCCTGGCGTGTCAAATCGAAACGAATTGAAGTTGTTGCCTTCTAAAATAAATTTTCTGCCTTGATGCGAAATTTCAAACTGATATTTATCAGCCAATCGTCCTAGTGAAAAAGTTTGGCCATAACTAATACCAAAACTATCTTGACCCCATAAGGCTATGGATGTTAAAATACATACTATTATAATGCTTGCTCTTAAAGTCAACCGTTCAAATTTTACCTTTTGTTTAACCCACAAATTTAAACATTCTATAGAAAATATAGAAATATAAAATAAATAGTAAAAATCACGAAATCAAGCATTTGCAAATTGATTTGTTCAGCGAATTCATTCTTAAACTAAACAAATCGAATTTTAACTTATTTATCATAAACCATATGTTCATTTTTACATGTCTTACTTAAAAGAATTAAGGTGGACAATTACTCCAAACCAAGTAATAGATATCAATATGATACATTCGAATCTATATATAGGGCTTACTGTTAAACTCACAACATTTTTTTAACCACATAGGAACATAGGAAAATAAGTAAGACATAGGCGATAAACCGCTTGAACATAGACCTCATTCTATTGTGGTAGCGCTTTAGCGATCTATACTTTTTTCTTTATCATAAATGTTTCCTTATAAAAACAGCACCTTAACTAAAAATGCTATGTGCCTATGTGGTTTAAGAAATTTGCTGCAAGGTTTTTCGACGAAAACATTGAAATTACTTCTATTCTATCTTGCACTTGTTTTATTAGAAATTAGGCTTCGACTCCAAGTCTCATTGAATTGACTAGTTTTTCAGCAGACCTTATATAGACTTTTAACCTTAAACTACCAAAAGCGTGGATAAGTTATTTTTCATAATGAATTCAAAGACTTAATTTTGCCTCAAAATCAATTTTATGTCTAATTCCCATCAAGAAATTCGAACACAAATACGCAGGGATATCCTTCACATGGTTTATAATGTCAAAAGTGGTCACCCAGGCGGCTCTTTGGGTTGTGTAGAGTTTTTTACTGCAATGTATTTTGATGTAATGGACTATTCAGAAAAATTTGATATGACGGGTAAGAACCAAGATGTTTTTTATCTATCCAATGGACATATTTCTCCAGTCTGGTATAGTACCATGGCACGAAGAGGTTTGATACCTTTAGAAGAATTAAACACATTTCGAAAAATAGATACCAGACTTCAAGGTCATCCCACCACTGCAGAGCATTTAGATCATGTACGCATTGCTTCAGGCTCTCTGGGTCAAGGGCTTAGCGCTGCCTGTGGTCATGCTTTGGCAAAGAAAATGAACGGGGAAGACAAGACTGTATTTGTTTTGATGGGTGATGGTGAATTGCAGGAAGGTCAAGTATGGGAAGCAGCCATGTTTGCAGCTAGTAATAAGGTCAATAATCTTGTCGGAATCATAGATTGGAATGGTCAGCAGATTGATGGCACAGTTGATAGTGTCGTGAGTTTGGGTGATCTCAATGCGAAATGGTTGAGCTTCGGCTGGGAGGTGATAGAGGTCGATGGTCATGATTATGACCAATTGAGAACGACTCTTTTAAATGCAAAAAACTTTTCCTATAGGGAAAAGCCGCTCTGTATTTTGATGAAAACTATAATGGGCAAAGGAGTGGACTTTATGGAAAATAATCACAAATGGCATGGTTCGCCACCCAATAAAGAGCAATTTGAAGCGGCAATGGCACAACTGCCCAGTTCGCTAGCTGATTTTTAAATTTTAGGTTTTTGAATTATTTTTCGTCATTCTATTCCATACTTAACTTGTCAAATTATTGCAAAGTTTGGGTGCTCATTTTTCTTTTTTTTAGTATTAATTTGACGAGTCAGGAAGAGTCTCAGATTTTCAATAAACGTGTCTTATTCATACTTGACGGCTCTGGTAGTATGAATGAGCGATGGCAGTCAGAGACCAAATGGGAAATGGCTATTACCACGCTTTCTAGTCTTATCGATAGTTTTGAAAAAGTAAATAAGGATTTCGAAATTGGGATTCGGGTGCTCGGTCACCAATACCATAAAACTCAACAGCGATGTGATGATACTAAACTGGAAATACCTTTCTCTAAAGAATTGACCTTTGAAAAAGTAAACAGTCAACTCAAAGCGTTTTCCCCCAAGGGTTATACCCCCTTGGCATACTCCATAGCTGAGAGTGAAAAAGACTTTGGAGATGATGTGAAAACGCAAAATATTATCATTCTTATAACAGATGGTCTCGAAAACTGCAATGGGAATCCCTGCGAAGTGGCAACAAGGCTCCGCGAAAAAAATATTTTTATCAATCCCTATATCATAGGCCTAGGAATAGATTCCTTGGAAAGTCAAAATCTAGAGTGTATCGGGAAATATATCGATGCTAAGAATAAGGAAGTTTTCAAGCAAGTGGTTCAAACGATTCTAACTGAAGTAGCTGTAAAGACAACCTTGACAATACATTTTATAAAAAGTGATAGTACTAGCTATCCATACTATGTTCCCTTTTCTATCATTGATACGCGTTCTCGAATCGATTTGCATAATTTGATTTTCACTTCCAATACCCGGCGTACTAAAGATACAATTAATATCAATCCCCAGTATCAATATGCTCTACTCGTGCATTCTAACCCATCCTTCTATGTGCCAAACTTCTCTATTACGAAAGGCAAACACCAACACTATACTATACCGGTTATAACTGGTGAGATAAAATATAACAATCCATATAAAAATAGACGCAATCAGTATTTGCTAAGACCAAAAGAGTGGAACTTCAACCAATGGCACACTGGCTTAGTCTCCAATATGCATTGGGTAGATAGTCAAATGATAATTGACTACAATATGCACCCAATGGTGCGCTATTCTCCAGTCAATTTGAAAGAAGGTTCTGTTTATGAAATGGCCACAGGTGCGCGCGGAACCCTTATAGTCAAACGTGAAAATAAGGAGCTGATGACACTGTATAATAAAAGCTGGGAAAAGGTTTTGACGTTTAATAATGATGTGGTTACTACCTTAGATTTGGCTATTGGAGACTATTATTTATTGTTTAAAAATAGAATCGCACATAGTGAGAATACCAAGTATAGAGCTTTAAAAATTATCGAGAATCAAACAACCAATATTCTTATAGAACCCTAGTGAGAGTTGTAATTATTTTTTGTGTATTGTTACTGTCTGCACCTGCATGTTTAGGTCAGTCTGATACCTGTCAGAATAAACCCGAAGATAGATTTCGAGTTCTATTTCTTCTTGATGCCTCTCATAGTATGGGACAGCGGTGGGATAATAAACCATTATGGGAGATAGCTAAAAAAACGATAGAAGAATTTGCCTATTTCTTGCAAAAAAATTATAATGTAGAAATGGGACTCCGAGTCTATGGTCACAATTCTCCTGTATCAGCCAATGATTGCTTTGACTCTAAACTAGAAGTACCTATTGAGGAAAATTCAGCTAGAAAAATAATAGCCAAACTTAAAACTATTCAGTATAAGGGAACTACGCCGCTTACCTATTCGCTAGAACAAGCAGCGGAGGATTTAGGATGTAATAGCAAAAAGAATGTCATTATTCTCATTACAGATGGGTATGAAACCTGCAATCGCAATCCATGTGCAATGGCAGAGAAATTGCTTGATTTTCGTATTTCCATTAAACCATTGATCGTAGGTTTGAACATTGACCCCAAGGAAATCCAACATTTGCATTGTATTGGTGATTTTAAAAATGCTAGGAATAAAGAAGACTTCAAAAAGGAGTTATACAATTCCTTTATTAATATAGCAAACAGACGAAGCTTCTCTTTGTTTTTAAAAAATGGTGATAAAAAAATAAGTGAATCCAATATCCCTTTCACTATTTATAATGCTAAGAATAAGGAGTTTATTGCTGCGTATTATCATCACTTAGGAGTCAGCCAAATGCCTGATACGATTAATACTGGCAACTATGATTCGGTTGATATAAAAATTCACTGTGTTCCACCTCTTTGGGTGCGTAATGTCAAACTCAAAAAATACGTTCACAATTTTATAACTGTTGATTATCCAAAAGGCAACTTGGATGTCAAATGGGACAATAGTTCAGGAAAAATTTATGACAATCCTTTAGGTTTGATATATCAGGATACGAATTTACTAGATAAGTTTTACTTGCCATCTAATATCGATATACTAGAAGGAGATTATAAATTGGCACTCAATACGGTACCAGCTAAGTCTTATGCTAATTTGAATATAAAGAAAACTAAGACTCATGAAATTATTTTACCTGCACCTGGATTATTGAATATTACTTATTCCTCCGATATTTATGGTGATCTTTATAACTATAAAAACGGGATTTTGGAAAAATGCATGAGCCTAAGCACTCATAAAAATATTGAGTCCATTTCTCTACAACCAGGCAAATATAAAATTATATACCGCTCTCAAAAATCAATTACCATTCATGCCACATTTGAAAAAGCATTTGATGTTACTTCGTTTTCTATTGTGAATGTGGCGTTGTAGATTATTTAATTTATTGAAGTATATTCCCTACTTTTGTCTCTTTATTTCACTTTTAAAAACTCATATAGTATGCAACAACTATACAATCGAGTCGATAAAAAGGTATTGAAAGAGATTTTTTCAGTAAGCCCTAACTATTCAAAAAGCAGTTTAATTAAATCTACTTTAGACATATCATTTTGAATAGCGATATCAGTTAGTATAGCATTCAAAGTGCCAATTTAATTGGTCGATGATTGGGTATAGCAATATGATGTTGTGGTTTTCGATTATTAGACAATCTAATATGACTTGCTTTTTGTCTTGTAGCGGTGTAATTCAGGTTTAAAGCTTTTTTATCAAATTGCTAGCATCTATATCTCTGGGAATATGCATAATCTATATAGTAAAGACCTCATCTCTTACATAATGCAATCGAACAATATGTCTCTGACTGCTATCAAAATGACAATGAATCGCTTCTTTAATATTTTCTTTTTGTTCTACAATGCTTTACGCATCAGTGTATATAGAATAAATTAAAGATTGGGCCTCTTAGCCACCCTCTTCGCTTTCTTTTGCTATAAAAATAATTTCTTCCATAAGTTATGGCCTAACTTTATTCTTATAAAAATAGTAATTTATCGGGAATTAGATTCTCTAAATTTCCTACCTTTGTCTCTTTATTTCACTTTTTAAACTCATATAGCATGCAACTATACAATCGAGTAGATAGAAAGGTATTGAAGGAGCGATTGGCGCAGATGGACGAAGAGTTCACGACGATTTCCTTTTACAAATACCACAAAATCCATCAACCAGAACAATTCCGAGATGAGCTATACCGTGCATGGTATGCTATGGGTGTCTTGGGTCGTATCTATATAGCTCATGAAGGCATCAATGCTCAGTTGGCCCTGCCTTCTAGGAATTTAGAGGTATTCAATACTTATCTCGATACCTTCTCTATGTTTAAAGGTATGCGGAGAAATTATGCTGTGGAAGATGGAAAGTCATTTTTCAAATTGAAAATTCAGGTACGAGATAAAATTGTGGCGGATGGTATCGAAGACCCCAGCTTTGATGCTGGAAATTGTGGCGTGCACCTCGATGCTAAGCGATGGAATGAATTGATGGAACACCCTGAGGTGACTGTTGTAGATTTTAGAAATCATTACGAATCTGAGGTTGGGCATTTCAAAAATGCAATACTACCCGACGTGGATACCTTTCGTGAACAATTGCCGAAGGTAGCTGAAGAATTGCGAGATAAAAAAGATAAGCCAGTTTTAATGTACTGCACAGGTGGTATTCGATGTGAAAAGGCGAGCGCCTACATGAAACATCATGGTTTTAATGAAGTGTATCAGCTTGAAGGGGGTATTATCAAATACGCTAGAGACTGCAAGGAAAAAGGAATCGAGCCTAAATTTATCGGCAAAAACTTCGTCTTTGATGAGCGACTGCACGAGACAATTACGGAAGATGTCATAGCACATTGTCATCAATGTGGTGAACCAGCTGATACACATATCAACTGTGCCAATGAAGCTTGTCATTTACTTTTTATTCAATGTGAAAAATGCGCTGAGAAGTATGAAAAATGCTGCACATTAGCTTGCCAAGAGGTTATTCATTTACCTATAGAAACTCAGAAAGAATTGAGAAAAGGGAAGAAGAATAAACAAATGATTTTCAAGAAGGGTAGGGCAGAACACCTTCTGACTTTGAAAGGTTAAGTAATAGGCTTATAATACTGTTAGCATAGTAGTATTAGTTCAATGTCACATGGCTCATTGCACAAAACAAATACTGCTTAGTAATTTACCATAGCAATGTTTTAAAATGGTTCAACCCATTTAAAACCGATATGGATATAAGAATTCAATCTAAAAAAGATTTAATTATTTCTTTTCAATTATTTTTGTTTCTTTTTTATTGATTTTAAGTGAATACTAATTTTATAGAAGAGTTAAAGTGGAGAGGAAAATTTCAGGATTGTGTCGCTGAGACAGAGAACCAATTACAGAAAGAATCAACAACTGGATATATCGGTTTTGACCCTACTGCTAGTTCTCTTCACTTAGGAAATTTTCAACAAATCGTTCTCCTCAAGCGATTGCAATTGGCTGGACATAAACCTATAGCACTGATGGGAGGTGCTACTGGTCGTGTAGGTGACCCTAAGATGACAGGGGAGAGGACATTATTATCTATCGATGAGATCGATTCATTTATTGCAAGTCAGAAAAAACAACTTGAGAAGTTTATCGAATTTGGAAATGGTAAGAATGATGCGATTCTCGTTAACAATTATGATTGGTTCAAAGATTTTAGTTTTTTAGATTTTATTCGTGATGTGGGAAAACATATTACAGTGAGTTACATGATGAGTAAAGATAGTGTTCAAAATCGTTTAGAATCGGGCATATCTTTTACAGAATTTACTTATCAATTGATTCAAGGCTATGATTTTCTTCATTTGTATAAAAACTACAATTGCAAGTTACAATTAGGTGGAAGCGATCAATGGGGTAATATCACGACAGGTGTTGAGTTAGTGAGAAGAATTATGGGTGAAAAAGTTTATGCTATTACTAGTTCTTTGGTGACTAAGTCTGATGGTACAAAAATGGGTAAATCCGAAGCAGGCGAAAATGTGTGGCTAGACCCAACTTTGACAACCCCTTACAAACTATATCAATTTATTTTGAATAGAACAGATGATGAAATTCTCAACTTAAATAGAAGATTTTCATTTAAGGGTAAAGAAGAGATAGAGGCGATGGAGGCGGAGTTTAAGACAGCCCCTCATTTGAGAAGTATTCATAAGTCTCTTGGTCAGGAATTAACCACTATGATTCATAGTGATGTAGATTATGAACAAGCGGTTTCTTTGAGTAGTTTGCTGTTTTCTGGCGGATTGAATGAATTAAAATCTGCTTCATACGAAGGATTAAAAGAAGTATTCGGGGGATTGAATCAATACCAGATATCTCGAGATAAATTATCTCAGGGAATGGATATTACAGAGTTTCTAGTTTCAGGAACAAATATTTTTCCATCCAATGGACAAGCGCGTCAAAAGCTAGGTGAAAATGCAATCAGTATTAATAAATCAAAAGTAACCCTAGATTACAAAGTGAGTGCAAATGATGTTCTACACGAAAGGTTGATTTTAGTTCAACAAGGTAAAAAGAATTATTATTTTGTTGAGTTAGTTTAAGTATTTGTTTTGGCATCGAGTTTGAGAGCTTCCTTAAAATCATACAATACCTTTGGTATTGGAGCTATGGCTAAAGAGCTAATCATAGTAAAGAGTTTAGAGGATGTCATAAATTTACTTCCCAGACTCAAGATTGAAAAATTTATGTTTCTCGGTGGTGGTTCCAATGTTTTATTTATTGATGATTTTGACGGCTTAGTCGTTGTCAATCAGATAAAGGGTCTTGAAGCAAAACCTATTAATGAGAATGATTTCTATGTTTCATCCATGTCAGGGGAATCCTGGCACGAGTTTGTCTTATGGACGCTGGATAAAGGATATAATGGATTAGAGAATTTGTCCTTGATACCCGGCACAGTAGGCGCTGCACCTATGCAGAATATTGGTGCTTATGGTGTGGAATTTAAGGATGTCTGTATTCAAGTTGATGCATTAGAGCTTTCTACAGGTAAATTGAGAAAATTCAATAAGATGGAATGCGAATTTGGATACAGAGAGAGTGTCTTTAAGAGAGCTTTGAAGGATAAATATTTTATTTATCAGGTGCATGTAAAGCTTTCCCATAATTCACCTATTAAGGCTAGTTACGGTAATATTCAAGATGTATTGAAAGCTAAGGGTATAGAGCACCCTAATCATCGAGATATATCTAATGCTGTTATAGAAATTAGAAGTTCGAAACTTCCAGACCCTGCGAAACTTGGTAATGCAGGGTCATTCTTTAAAAATCCCGTTGTTGAAAAATCACAGGCTAATGTATTGTTACAAGAATTTCCTAATGCCCCACATTTCCCTGATGGAGATAGGGTAAAAATACCGGCAGGTTGGCTGATAGAGCAGTGTGGTTTTAAAGGTTATAGAGAAGGTAATACGGGAAGTCATAAAGATCAAGCCTTGGTGATAGTAAATTATGGTAATGCCAGTGGGCGAGAGATTTATGAATATTCTGAGAAAGTTATCGATGCGGTGAAAAAAAGGTTTAACTTTGTCCTTGAAAGAGAGGTAAATATGATAGGATAACGATGAAGTTATATATATTCATAGGTTTTTTGTTATTTAGTCTTGAAGGTATGGCATTGAGTTGCAATGCTTATAGAACAGGCAAGTTTATTCTTTTCGAACAAAAAGGAAATATTCATGTCCGCATAGAGCGAACTGCAACAGAGCAAATAGAAACAGATTTAAAGACTGGTAAATTCATTCGATTTAATGTGAAATGGTTAAATGAATGTGAATATGAATTAACAGTTATCGATGGGAATAATGACCAGGTTAGTTTTTTTAGAAATCGAAAACTGCATATACGTATTACTGACGTTTATGCAGATGGATATCGTTTTGAAGGCAAGGTTCAAGGCTCAAAAAATGTAATTTCTAATATTCTGAGGGTACTTTAGAATAAACTTCCAGATAACTCCATCTTCCGTATCATATAATTTTGATTGACTTTTTGTGTGAAGTCTTGCACGCTTACCTTACCTTTGATTACATCCTTCAGCATAGTGTCAAACGTTTTTTTGATTTCTTTTTTTAGTTCAAATGTATTGTCGTTAACAATTTCTTTTTTCATATCGCTAATTTTATAGCAAATATGAAAAATTATAGCGACAAAAAATGGCGCTTAGAAATAATAAAGTTAGAATAAATAATCTCTCTTTCTCAGATTCATTCTGATACCCGTAATAAATCCTACAGAATTATTTGAAATTCCCTTGACCTCTGCTAGAGTGTTTCTATAGAAGATATCGAGGTCCCAGAATACATTGTGAAAGAGACTGTATTGACCACTGAGTGTCCAGATTTGCTGCGCTATTCGCTCGCCTTGAAGCAATTCATTGTTGAACTCATTTGGAATATTAGGTCCATTCGTGTTAGCAAATATATTATTTCCATATAATGAGCCTGCTACATCATACCCTCTTTTATTAAAGTTAACTTTAGCTTCTATTTTCAGTTTAGGAATCGGTTTATAACTCAGTCTTCCGTATAGCTCAAAAAAGTTAGCTCCAAAGGGATGGGCCAATGGTTGATTATAATGCGTAAAATTATCTAAGGTATCAGTAGTCGCGCCATCATAATGCGAGTAGGTATAGGGTCTTACCATATTAAATTCGATTTGACCATCTAAATTTTGAATTTTGAAGATATTCACAAATCGAGACCCAAGTTGAATACCGTATTTATTACCCCACCAACCAGTTCCTTTGACTAGTTGCCCTACTTGTAAATCATCCAATAAAAACTGAGTGTAAAACTGTGTATGATTATTCAGGTTAAATTTACCTTGAATACCTATAAATACATTATCAGCACTACCTAAGGTATGCTCAATGGCATGATAAAACATAAGGGGATTGAGATAATTTAATTCAAAGCCATTACTTCTATTAAAAATGATACCTTCATAGAGACCTAATTCTAGTTTGGTAGATGGTTTGAAAGTCAGCATATGAAATGCGCCATATTTTTTAGGAAGCAATCCATCAGCGCCACGCACATATTGACCTGTAAATTCTGCAAACATCATATGGTAATGAAACTTCCATACATAAGCATTTAATTTTAGCTGGAAATAGGGTGCTCCATTGTCCCCTAGGAATAAAGATCTAAAACCATATCCATAATGATTTCGATCATGGCCTAACATGGCAGAAAAATATCTACCCGGATTGTATTCGACATATCCCAGAGCATTTGTGAAATCATACCCTTGAAAATTATTGATGTCTTTCCAATAGGTATAATAGGGATTGAAATTATAACTATTTTGCCCATTAAATCCCGTACCATATTGATTTATGTATTGAAATGGACGCATTTGATTTTCGGTGATTTGGGCATAAAAGTTTAGTCGACCAGCTATGCTCCCTTGTAGCTCAGCACCTCTAAATGCCTGATAAATAATTTGATCATTATCTTTTTCCTTACCAGCTTTAAGTTCTAAGACAGGATTGATTCTCAATTTTAACATATTATCATATACTGCAGCAAATGCAGCATCATTGGGATAAAAAAAGCCTTCTAACTTTTTTTTAGCCTCAATTGTGTTCTTTATAAAAATACACTTATCGTACAATTCATTATTTAAGTAAGGAATTAAAAATGGGTCTTTAAAGTTAGAATCCTTCTCAAACTGAGAATATACCAAAGAAGCTATATCTCTTCTATTATAAGGCCTGGCATTCGTGAACAAATTTTCTTGAGGGTATATAATGGAGTAGCGATCATATAATTCTTCTAGCTCATTATTATTGGTGGTAAAACCATCTTGAGCGTGCGCAATGTTTCCAAGAATACAAGAAACGATGAAAATTAAAATCTTAAAACTTGACTGTTTCATAAAGTCGAAAACTAATAAGCCACAAAATAAGGATTTAAAACATTTTCTTTGTTATAATCTAAGGGTGTTCCGTCTTCATACTTTACCAGATGCCTACCTGCCTCTTCTAGTATTATTTGCGCAGCAGCTGTGTCCCATTCTGAGGTTGGTTTCATACGGATATTCATATCGACGATACCATGAGCTATACGGCAAAACTTTAACGAACTCCCCATAGCTAGGGCTTGAATAGTATAATCCTGTTGTTGTATATAGTCTTCTAATACAAAACCATCGTTGTGTGAGCGCGATAGTATAACTTTAAGATGAGGTTTATTAATATTATGAAAAGATTTATTATCAAATTTCAGTGCAGATTTAGACTGAATTCTTACCTTTTCGTTTCGATAAACAAAATAGCTGCCTTGATTTTTTATAGCGAAATAGAGTTCCTTGAAGACAGGCGCATATATTAAGCCTAATATAGGTTTACCTTCTTCTACTAATGCTATATTGACCGTAAATTCTCTGCGCTTATGAATAAATTCTTTTGTGCCATCCAGAGGATCAATAATCCATAATTGTTTCCAGTTTTTTCTTATTTCATAAGAGATATCATCATTCTCCTCACTTAATATAGGAATGGTATATTTTGAAAACAGATAATCGGTGATAATTTTATTTGCATTCTTGTCTGCAAGAGTTAGTGGGGAACCATCTCCTTTCGTTATGATGTCAAAAGGCTGATTATAGATATCCATAATAGCCTGTCCAGCTTGGATAGCTATGTCTATCAACCTATCTATATCAATGCTTTCTATGGGCGTAATAGATGAATACATGATGCTAGACTTTCTTTCCAATGTGGTATTGTAATATTAAAATGACGCTTGATTTTAGATTTATCCATCACGCTGAAACTCGGTCTTACTGCGGGTGTGGGATAATCAGTGGTCGGAATAGGATTTACTTGACATTTTAAGCTGCTCATTTGCATAATTTCATAGGCAAAATCATACCAGCTCGCTACCCCTTCATTAGAATAGTGGTAGATATTGTTCTTATGATTTGGGAAATTTTCCAATTGACTTAAAATGATCATGGCTAAATCAGCACTATAAGTCGGACTGCCAATCTGGTCTGCAACTACATTGAGTGATTCTCTTTCTGAGCCTAATCGTATCATGGTTTTAACGAAATTATTCCCGAAACTACTATATAGCCAGGCAGTTCGAATAATAGTGTAGTCGCATCCAGAATTTTGAATAGCTAGCTCACCTTTCAATTTGCTTAGTCCATAAATGGATAGTGGATTGGTTTTATCATCTTCCGTGTAGGGATTAGATTTTTTACCATCAAAAACAAAGTCTGTAGAAATATGAATGAAATAAGAGTTTTCGTTGCGACAATGATTCGCTAAATTTTCTACTCCTTTTTCATTGATTTTAAATGCGCTTTCTTGGTCACTTTCCGCTTTATCTACTGCAGTATAAGCTGCACAGTTGATGGTATAATTTGGTTCAAAATTTTTAAAAACAGACTCGATGGATTTATTGTCTGAAATATCGAGGTCATTTTGTGAAGTAAATAGAAATTGATGGTTGGAATATTTACTTTGAATTTGTTTTAACACACTTGCTAATTGTCCATTACTTCCAATTACCAAAATCCTAGACATATATAAAGTCGTTTAAGCAGTTTGTCAAATTAGGAAGTTTTTCATCTTTTTCTGATAGTAGTATGTCTTTAGCGTCCATTTGCCAATCTATTCCTATTCCCGGATCATTCCAGATAATGCCGCCTTCGGAAGGTTTATGGTAGAAATTATCACATTTATATGTAAAAATAGTATTGTCTTCTAAAACTAAAAATCCATGCGCAAATCCTCGAGGGACAAACATCTGTTTACCATTTTCCTCACTAAGTATAGCTCCAAAATATTTTCCATAAGTAGGAGACCCTTTTCTAATATCAACCGCCACATCGTATACAGAGCCTCTGATGACACGCACTAGTTTAGCCTGAGCATGCTCCCCCATTTGATAATGCAACCCACGCAAAACTCCTTTAGAGGACTGCGACTGATTATCTTGTACAAAGGTTGTATGAATACCGACTTGTTTTATCGTATTTTGATTGTATGACTCAAAAAAAGAGCCTCGAGCATCACTGAATACATTTGGTCGAAATAGAATAACATCTCCAATACTTGTCGGGAAAACTTCCATTATAAAAATTGGTTATTTTTTAGCTGCTTAGATTGAATTAACTTGTCCAAAAATATTGATTTCTGTACAGTATCGAATAATTTTATTTGATGAGGAAGATGTATGTCAGAGCACACGTAGGAATAGTAGCCAAGGTCTATCAGCTTTGTTGCGGCTTTTTCAGCCTCAGTGCCAAATAATCCAGCTAGAGAGAATAAGTTTAACTGAAATTCTACACCCCAGTTTAGCATAGACTCATAAATATCAATATAATTTTTTTCAGCTGTTATATATCTATAGCGCTCAGGGTGTGCTAGTATTGGTCTGTAGCCCAACTTTAATAGCTGATAGATATAGTCTCTTACAAACGGGAAGTCATAGTTCATAGAAGTTTCTACAAGTATATAATTGTTGCCTATCGTTAAGAAATCGTTCGCTACGAGTTTTTCTTCAAACTTTTCATCTAATAGATATTCTGCTGCCAATCCAAGGTCTAAGTTTAAATTCGTAATTTCGTGTTTTGAGATAAATTCTCCAAATTTCAATAGCAAGTCCTCTTTTGTATTCGTATATCGTTCACCCATAATGTGTGGACTCGCTATAAACTTGGAGTATCCCAAATTTTTCATTTTTGTTAGAATTTCCACGGATTCTACTATGGTCTTACAGCCATCATCGACTCCAGGAAGCCAGTGTGCATGGAAATCCAGACCAATGTCTTTGAAGTTGATTTGGGGAGTAATTTGTTTTTTTTTGAAAAACATATTACAAAAATAGGGACTAGTATTTTTAGGTATTGGGCTATTTTTCAAATGACTATTCAAAAACGCTCTGGTGGAGATAGGAATATAGGATAATGCGCAATGAACTCTATAAGAATTTTAAATGCTGAGATTGAGACTATTTTTGCTATCTAATGTGCTATTTTTCAGATAAAAAGAATAAATAAACGGATAATATGTACCAAAAATAATCAAAAAAACGGTAAATAAGATATTATAATGAATAAAAAAGAAGATAGTAAGTATTTACATTGACAAAAATAGTGTATCTTTGTAATCTAATTTTGAGTTATGTATGGAAGAAAAGCATTTGAACAACTAGAGGAACACCTAGATAATAAGCTTATTACAGTTATAACTGGGCTGCGACGTGTTGGCAAATCTACAGCTCTGAAGCATTTATATAAGTCATATAAGTCAAACAATAAAATCTATCTTGATTTAGAGCGCTTGGAAAATAGAGCTATATTTCAATTGGATAATTATAGTCATATCGAAAATGCACTGGAGGCGATGGGGTTTGATTTCAAGAAACCTGGATTAATGGCTTTGGATGAAATTCAGACAGTTAGAAATATGCCGAGTATAGTCAAGAGTATATACGATACCTATGGAACTAAATTTGTGGTAACTGGATCGAGCGCCTTCTACCTACGCAATCATTTCGATGAGAGTCTTGCGGGCAGAAAGAAAATTTTCAATATGTATCCTTTAGATTTTGAAGAATTTCTTGAATTTAAAGAGGTTAAAAAGCCAAATTTCAAAAAATTTAGATTGGCTACATTTAACAAGACTTTTTATGATCTTTATCAAAGTTATTATCAAGAATATTTGACCTACGGTGGATTTCCAGAAGTAGTTTTAGCCAAGAAAGAGGCAGACAAGAAAGATTATCTACGCGATATTTTAAACTCACATATCGAGTTAGATATCCGACTATTAGGAGATATTAGTGCTTCCGATACATTATACAAGCTTATACTACTACTCTCGCAGCGTGTAGGTTCTAAACTTGATATTTCAAAAATCTCAGTCATCTTAGGAGAAAATAGAAAGAAAATCACAGATTATATACTGTTGCTCGAAGGTACATTCCTTATTCGCATGGTTAAGCCATTTACCAGTGGTAAAGACAAAGAAATCACCAAGCAGCCCAAGCTATATTTTACGGATAATGGTCTTCTCAATATTTGCGCTCAAGTAAGTATGGGGGCTCGATTTGAAAATGCAATTTGCAATCAGCTAGCCTGCCAAGGCGATGTCAATTATTATGAACGCACTACAGGCACAGAAATAGATTTTATCTGGAATAGAAAGATAGCTGTCGAGGTCAAGCAAACCCCAGTACCACAAGATTATTCTCAACTGCGAGTGCGTGCAGACAAGGTAGGATTGAATGATGTCCTTCTAGTAGGCGAAGGTGTAGCCCCAAAAAATTTTAACAATTATGTATGGGGAGGCAGCATTTTCACAAGTGATAGTTTATAATACCAATCTTTCGTATTCTGAAGACTAGTTTTTTACCATATTAGTTAGATTTTCAGTCTAATAGTCGGTTTTGTTTAAAATTAATACCTTGAATTTCAATTTTTATACTATATTTGCACCCTCAAAATAAAAAAGTAACATAAAATACATATAAATGCCTACTATTCAGCAATTAGTAAGAAAAGGAAGAGAAGTATTAGAGGTGAAATCTAAGTCTAGAGCCCTTGATTCCTGCCCACAGAAGCGTGGCGTATGTACGAAAGTATATACGACAACACCTAAAAAACCGAATTCAGCACTTAGAAAAGTAGCTAAGGTAAGGTTAACAAATAGTATTGAGGTGATTGCCTATATCCCGGGAGAAGGACATAATCTTCAGGAGCACTCCATTGTACTAATTAGAGGCGGCAGGGTAAAGGATTTACCTGGTGTGAGATACCATATCGTAAGAGGAGCGTTGGATACAGCTGGAGTCAATAACAGAAAGCAATCTCGCTCAAAGTACGGTACAAAAAGACCTAAGTGATAACTAGCTGACAGTAGTCAGTGGTTAGTAAAGACAAGGCATTCCTTGTCTCATATTTTTAACCAAAGTAAGTCGTGGCGAACCAGTTCACGGTATAACTGAAAAAAAACTCAAGAAATGAGAAAAAGTAAACCAAAAAAAAGGTATTTGCAACCTGACCCTGTCTTTAACGACGAAATGGTATCGCTATTTGTAAATAATTTGATGTATGATGGTAAAAAGTCCATCGCTTACAAAATCTTTTATGACGCCATTGCTCAAATCGATGCGAAATCAGAAGAAGGTACGAATGGCTACGAAACTTGGAAAAAAGCTTTATCAAATGTAAGCCCAAGTGTAGAGGTAAAGTCTAAGAGAATTGGTGGTTCAAACTTCCAAATACCAATGGAGGTCAGACCAGCAAGAAAAATTTCTTTAGGCATGAAGTGGTTGATTTTATTCTCTAGAAAGAGAAATGGAAAATCAATGGCTGATAAACTAGCCCAGGAAACCATAGCTGCAGCCAAGGGTGAAGGTGCTGCATATAAGAAAAGAGAAGATGTACACAGAATGGCAGAGGCTAACAAAGCATTTGCTCACTTCCGTTAATAATTAATTTTTAATTCTAAATTTTTAATTCTGAATAGAGGGTTACGCACTGTAAAACTATTCAAAATTTAAAATTTAAAACTCATAATTTAGAAAAAATGTCTAGAGACTTAAAATTCACAAGAAATATTGGTATAGCTGCCCACATCGATGCTGGAAAGACTACGACTACTGAGCGTATCTTATTCTATACTGGAAAAACACATAAAATAGGGGAAGTACACGAAGGTGCTGCTACTATGGACTGGATGGAGCAAGAACAAGAAAGAGGTATCACCATTACATCGGCTGCCACTACTTGTACTTGGAATTTTCCTACCAACCAAGGAGCTTTGACTGATGCTTCACAGCCTTATCATTTCAATATTATCGATACTCCAGGTCACGTGGACTTCACTGTTGAGGTAAATCGTTCATTGAGAGTATTAGATGGTCTAGTATTCCTTTTCTCAGCTGTTGATGGTGTAGAACCTCAGTCTGAGACTAACTGGCGACTAGCTGATAATTACAAAGTACCTAGAATGGGCTTCGTAAATAAAATGGATAGACAAGGAGCAGATTTCTTAAACGTGTGTAAGCAAGTTAAAGAAATGTTGGGGTCGAAAGCTGTTCCATTGGTATTGCCTATCGGTGCAGAAGATCACTTTAAAGGTGTGGTTGATTTGATTAAAAATCAAGCTATTGTATGGCATGATGATACTCAAGGTGCTACTTTTGATATCGTTCCGATTCCAGATGATATGAAGGAGCAGGTAGCTGAGTATAGGGCATTTCTTATCGAAGCTGTTTCAGAGTATGATGAGAATTTGATGGAAAAATTCTTTGATAATCCTGACACGATTACTGAAGATGAAATACATAATGCTTTGCGCAGAGCGGCTATTGATATTGCTATTATCCCTATGCTTTGTGGTTCTTCATTCAAGAACAAGGGTGTACAATTCATGCTAGATGCTGTTTGTAGATATATGCCTTCTCCAGTAGACAAGGAAGGAATCAAAGGCACCAATCCTAAAACTGATGAGGAAATCATAAGAAAACCTTCTGTGTCTGAACCATTTGCTGCTTTAGCATTTAAAATTGCTACCGATCCTTTCGTAGGAAGATTGGCATTCTTTAGAGCATATTCCGGAAGACTAGATGCAGGTTCTTATGTATTAAACACAAGAAGTGATAGCAAAGAGCGTATTTCTCGTATTTATCAAATGCACGCTAATAAGCAAAACGCTATCGAGTTTATTGAGGCAGGAGATATTGGAGCAGCTGTAGGATTTAAGGATATCAAAACTGGTGATACCCTTTGCGATGAGAAAAATCCAATCATCCTTGAGTCTATGGTTTTCCCTGAGCCGGTAATCGGTTTGGCTATTGAACCTAAGTCACAAAAAGACCTAGAGAAAATGGGCATGGCTTTAGCTAAATTATCTGAAGAAGATCCGACTTTTAGAGCTCGTTATGACGATGAAACAGGTCAAACGGTTATCTCTGGTATGGGTGAACTTCACTTAGAAATTATCATTGATAGAATGAGACGTGAGTTTAAAGTAGAATTGAACCAAGGTGCTCCACAAGTGAACTATAAAGAGGCGTTGAATACAACAGTATCTCATAGAGAGAAATTGAAGAAGCAAACGGGTGGTTCGGGTTTATTCGCCGATATGGAGTTTGAATTGGGTCCAGCAGATGAGGATTTCTTGAATAGCGATGATTTCAAATCAGGAAAAACGAAACTTCAATTCAAATGGGATATAGTAGGAGGTGCTATCGATAGAAACTACCAAAAACCTATCATCGAAGGATTTAATCAAATGATGGGCAATGGGGTTTTAGCAGGCTACTCTATCGATTCTATGAAGGTAAGAGTATATGACGGTTCTATGCACGCAGTTGACTCCAAACCTATCGCGTTTGAACTTTGTGCAAAAGATGGTTTTAGAGAAGCGGCTCCTAAATGTAATCCTGTGATTCTAGAGCCTATCATGAAGCTAGAAGTTATTACTCCTGAAGAATATGTAGGTGGTGTTATCGGTGACTTGAATAGAAGAAGAGGATTGCCTAAAGGTCAAGAAACGAAATTGACAGGTACCGTAATCAAGGCGGAAGTGCCACTTTCTGAAATGTTCGGTTATGTGACGCAGCTTCGTACCATTACTTCTGGTAGAGCAAGTTCCACTATGGAGTTCTCGCATTATTCTCAAGTACCTAATAACGTAGCCAAAGAAATTATGGAGACTGCCAAGGGTAAAAAAGGAAACTCTTAGAATAAGAGCAATACAATTTTTAATTTGATTTCTATGCCTCTCATTTTTATGGGAGGCATTTTTTCTTAGTCGAATACAAATTAAGCTATTAAATCAAGAATTCATAGCCTTTACACTGAAAAGAGTATTAAATTGTCATTAACAAGTGGTATTATTTGATATTTTTTTTAATAATTTTATACCTATTTTTGTAAGGAAATTTAAAATTAGCCAATTATGAAGAATTCAAAATTAACTTACTCAAATTACTATGGAATGATACGAGTCTTATCCATTCTATTTGTTTCTTTAATTCAAATTACTGGGGCAAACGCATCCCATCTCATGGGAGGTGATTTAACATATAGAGAAATAGATACCAGTATAGGCAGATATAGATTTACCCTAACCTTATATAGAGATTGCTCAGGGATACAGTTTGGTGGTGAGACATTAAAAGTGAGAACTGCTACAGTAAATACTAGCATTCCTTTGAGCACGATAGCTGCAGTATCAGAGGTGACTCCTATTTGTCTGCCTCCTGATGTGGCTTCGAAACCAGTTACAAATTGCCCTAGTGGTCCAGTAGGTTCGTATAGAGGTGTTGAACGCTGGGTATATACTGCTGATTACACCCTGGGGAAAAACGTAGGCTGGGCGTATGTCGGCTACGGGGCTTGCTGTAGAAATACCCTTATCAGTACTATATTATCTCCTAGCTCTTCAGGCCTTTGGATACAGGCTGTTATTAATACGAATTACAGAAATAACTCACCAGTATTTGTAGCACCTCCCATTCCGCAGTGGTGTAAACTGATGGTGAATAACTATAATCATGGAGCTGTAGATAGTTTTGATCCAAAATTTATTACCCTAGCTAATGGGGTTAGTACTATGCGTGATTCTATGAGCTATAGATTGTATGCACCATTTACTGGGGAAGCAGCGAATGCCAATTCTGCTGTAAACCTAGGCAATCCTTCCGTGACATTTGTAGGTTCTCTGAATCAGAATAATTTTGTATTTACCACCAGTGGTGTCAATTTTGATCCTCAAACGGGAAGTGTCTCTTGTATACCTTCTATGGAGCAGGATGCTATCATGGCTATGGCTGTGCAGGAGTGGCGAGCTATCCCTAATGGTAATGGATACACAAGAGTATTGGTAGGATATGTTTGCCGTGAAGTCCAGTTTGCTATTAGAAACACATGCCCACCGATTAGTATTCTTGGAGCAATTCCAGATTCTACTAGAAATGCAGTGTTTACCTCTTCGTCAACATTAACTACAGAAGTCGGTCGAAAAAATATAAATATTAGTGTTAAGTTTATTGGTGCAGCCAATAATTCGCTTTTCTCGAGAGTTCACCTTATGCCATCGAACGCCTTATTTCAAAAAGTACAATACTCTCAGGTAAAGACTTCAGGCGGAGGGGTAGATACTATTGTTGGGAGTATAAAGATTGATTCTGTGCTTAGAGCAGGAGAAGATCAATTTGTACTTGAATTATATCATTGTGCTGCAAATGGAACAAAACAAAGTCAGTTTTACAATGTAAAAATACAGTCTAGAAATGGTTCATGTGCCAGTGTAGGAGATACACCTATTTTTTCTAATCTCAATATTCGCAGAGTAACGATATCTGGAGGACTAGATAATTTAAATAATGAGACTCCATGCAATTCGCATTTAGGCACACAAGGAACAGGTACAGGAATAGCTGGCAGATATTCTAATTTTATAACTTCTACCGTTCCTAAGACCAAACTCATC
The DNA here is from genome assembly GCA_016787225.1 of Chitinophagales bacterium. Lineage (NCBI taxonomy): Bacteria > Pseudomonadati > Bacteroidota > Chitinophagia > Chitinophagales > Chitinophagales bacterium. The sequence continues at coordinate 61,569 of JAEUUY010000005.1, read as the reverse complement.
AAAAGTTCTACCTTTAATTTGGAAATTAAAGATACAGCTTGTATGACAGGAATTCACTATTATACGAAGGTGGCATTTATAGATTGGAATAAAAATAATGACTTTACAGATGCAGGTGAGCGCTATAATATCAGTGCATCGCCATTTAATACACCAACAGAAAATATTAATATTACGATTCCATCCAATACACCATTAGGATTAACTAAAATGCGAATCGTGACTAGAATGGATACCCCATCTTCTAATCTTATACCTTGTGGACCTAGTTTAAACTCTAGTATGAATCAAGGCGAAACCGAAGATTATGAAATTGAAATTATAGAAAATTTTGGAGATTGTAAGATTTATAAACAAGTGAATTATACCAAAATTGGGAAGAAATTTCACTTTGTTTCCTCTGGTCCAGCCAATGTAATTGCTCCATATACAGTGCGCTATAATTGGACATTTAGCAATGGATCCACCAGTACAGTCAAAAATCCAATTCTCGATTCTTTGCCACATGGCAAATTGCATTGGGCAAAATTAGTAGTCTGTGTCGACAGCGGCACTAAGACCATTTGCTGCGATAGTAGTCGAATAGATTCAATTGATAATTGTTTGATGAATTCTTTTATAACAAGAAATCTAGATACGTTAAAAGCAAATCCTATTGGTGGAATCCCCCCTTATAGCTATTTGTGGAGTAATGGTGGTGCAGGTAAAACTATAATTACTAACGCTACAGGTACTTATTTTTCTTTTGTAACAGATAGTATAGGCTGTATTGCACAATCCAGCTTCAATGTTCAAGGTATATCTACATTATGCACAAATTACAAAAACTTTAATTGGTTAAACATAGGAGGAAACCAATATAATTTCTTCAATGTTCCTAATATTCCTTCGGGATTAAATCCGACCTACTCATGGAATTTTGGTAATGGTCAGACCAGCACACAAGCGCAACCGACAGTCACTCTAAATGCAAGTAGTACCTATCAAGTAAAGCTAGTTTATTGTTTGCGCGATACTAGCATGAACATCATTTGCTGTGATAGTATAGTTAAAATGGTTGTGACTCCAAATCCTAATTCTGGTATACCATGCAATATTACCCCTAATTTTTCATGGACATCACTGAATGATGGTACTATAAATTTTCAAGACTCTACGCATCCCAATATAGGTCAGATGTACACCTATCATTGGACTTTTGGTGATGGAACTACCTCCACACAAAAAAATCCTACTAAAGTTTATAGCACGAATGGAAATAAGTTAGTTTGTCTTAGAATTCGCAGATGGCTAAATGGGAATAATTTGCATTGTGAAGATACTGTTTGTAAAACTATCAATGTAACTAATGTAGTCCCATGCAATCGATTGACGCCTAAATTTAGTTTTCAAAGTTTAGGAATGGGACAATATAGTTTCCAAAATCAAACCAACATGTCTAATTTTACGCTAGTAAGTGCCTCCTACCAAATTTTCCCTACAGGTACTACCTATAGCACACCAAATGCGACCCATACTTTTACGACGATTGGTACTTATAATGTTGTATTCACCATAACTGCTTTTGATGTTTTAAGTGGTATGAATTGTACCCGATCTACGTCTATGACTCTTTTTGTCAATCCAAGCCTATGTGGCTGCTTCAAAGCCTTTAACAATACCACTGTTTTCAATAGGGTTGCCAACTTCACCAATACCTCTGTATGTGTAGATACCAATACGAAGTATTTGTATAAATTCGGTAATGGTGATACATCTTCAAACCCAAATCCTACATATACCTACCCACTGCCAGGACTATACAGAACAGTGATGTACATCAGTCGAACGAAAAACGGAAATACCTGCATAGATTCGTTTGTTCGAATATTGCAAGTTACATCCAATCACCCTTGTAAAGATTCAGGTTATGCAGTTTATTTTAATTACAACTGTCCACCATTTATAAATCCAGTTTGTGGTTGTGATTCCATCACCTATTCTAATTATTGTGAGGCAGGTAAAAAAGGAGTTAAACTATATACGAATGGCCCATGTAAAAACGATACAAGTTTCGTCAAAATTTGTGGATATGTGATAAATGATATCAATCGAAACTGCTCACATGATACTACGGACATTGGAATTAATAATATTGCCATTAGGATTAACACGACACCTCCAAGCTACGCTTATACAAACTCTAGTGGCTATTACCAGATTTATTTACGTAAAGGTACCTATACACTTACTCAGCAATTAGGATTTACAAATCCTGCCATTGCTCAACTCTGCCCGTCTTCAAATGCATCTATCACAGTTAATGCAACTACTGGAGGGATGACTTATTGTAATAATAATTTTTATGATACGACGAATACTTGTCCAGACCTAAGTGTCAGTATAGGTCGATTTACCAATATAACACCTGGGTTTTGGAGTAGAAAAATCATTTCATACAGAAACAGAGGAGCTACTACGATTCCTGGAGTGGTGTTAAAGTATAGATTCTTATCTTCTTTAACCGTAAGGTCATTCACTACACCTACATACTCGGTTTCTGGAAATATACTAACATGGAATTTAGGTAGTCTTCCTCCATATTCAAATGGAAGTAAAATAGCAGAGTTTGATGTGCCAGTGAGCCTCCCATTGGGTACTACGGTAATAGATAGTGTATGGATTGAGCCTGTTTCAGGTGATTGTAATACGGCTAATAATCATGCAATTTTTCATGATACCTGCGTAGGTAGCTGGGATCCTAATGACAAAGCTGCAACACCAGCTAATAATATCGATACAGGAGTTAAGGTCATAGACTATCATATTCGTTTTCAAAATACGGGTACAGCCCCTGCTCATAATGTGCGTATAGAAGACAAAATAGATAATAATTTTGAAAAGGCTAGTTTAAAAGTATTGGATTATTCACATAAAATGAATCACTATTTTGATGATAATGGGAAGTTGTATTTCGAATTTCCTAATATCATGCTGCCAGATAGTGGAACAGACTATGAGGCCAGTCAAGGTTTTGTTACCTATACGATTCACTTGAAAAAAGGCTTAGCAGTCGGAACCAAATTGATGAATACTGCAGAGATTTATTTTGATTTTAATGAGCCAGTTATTACAAATACTACTGTGAATACGATTACATTGAAATCAAGTGGATCACTTAATCTATATGAGAAAGGAATGAAAGTTATTCTCTATCCAAATCCTACTAAGAATGTTGCCCATTTGAAAATAGACCTCGATAGACAAAGCAGTATTTCATATTCACTGTTTGATATACACGGCAGAACAGTTCTTAATGAAAAACGGATTGAAAGACATCAAGGTCAGTATTCCGATGAGTTGAATCTTGAATACTTACCAAGTGGAGTATATATTCTAAATTTAAAAGTAAATGACAGGGAAACCTCGATCAAGTTGTTTAAAGAATAAGACTATCAGATATTACTCATTTTAATTAAAGCTAATGTTACTTCGGCAAGTATAGTTGCTTAGAATACCTTCGAAGTTGATTTTTGTCATTAGTCATAAAAAATTATTTTACATTTTTTCAAAGAGGTTGCCTAAATTTGGCAGCCTCTTTTTATGTTTTTGGTTATAAAAAAATACAGTTATCAAATACTCTTATTTATTATCCTTGCAGTGCATGCGTTAGGCCTAAACTGTGATATATTCAATGGAGATTCTGCATTATACGCTAGTATAGCTAAAAATATGGCTCAATCGGGCGATTGGTTGATTCTGAATTCTATTATGCAGGAAAATTGGATTGATAAACCGCATTTGGCTTTTTGGATTTGGGCAGTATTTATAAAAATTTTCGGGAATACTAGTTTCTCGTTCAAATTGCCTAGTTTTATTGCATTATTGATCTTACTGCGGTATTTGTTCTTATTCACAAAGAAATTTTATGGGGATATAACAGCATGGACCGCCGTATTAATTTTGAGTTCCTCATTGCATATAATGATTGCAACGAACGATGTCCGAATAGATATATTTCTTATTTCTTTTATGATGGCTGCCATCTATCATTTGCAAAAATATTGGGAGGACATTCGAATTTATCAAATGCTCATTGGGATATTTTTTAGTGCATTGGCCGTTATGACCAAGGGTATATATGTATTGATACCTATAGGATTATCTTTTATAATACCATTCATTAGCGAAAAAAATTATAGAAAGATGGTATATTATCATTGGCTTCTAGCATTGGTATTGCTTTTGATAGGAATATCCCCTGCTCTGTATGCGCTTAAAATTCAATTTGATCATTTTGATAACTCCTTAATCCTAGGTCAGAAAGCGAGTAATTTTTTGCAGTTTTTTTTCTGGGATAGTCAGTTTGGGCGCTTTCATTCCAATCTGGGGCAGGTACAGTCTCATGGCGATCCTAGCTTTTATCTACATACACTACTGTGGGCATTTGCACCATGGAGTTTTTTTATTTTCCTGGCTTTTTTTATTAAAAAGAATCCATTAAAGGAATACATTTCGATTACATGTTTGGCAGTCATGCTCGTGGTTATTTCTATTTCTAAAACACAACTTTCTCACCATTCTTTGATTTTATTGCCCTTTCTTAGTATGATTGCCGCAGTTATTTTTCGTGCCACGTTTTGGAGATGGCAAGGTAGATTATCCATTGCTTTTATATTTCTCATATTTTTTAGTATACTTATAGCTAGTTTATACCTAACATATATACTATTCGGCGCTTTGGTTCCATCTAAGATAGTTATTGCTTTGATTCCGGCAGTTATTTTGACTTTATGGAGCTATTATCATGTTGTTCAAAGAGTATTCATACTTTTTATAGCTATTGCCATTTATACTGGACTTTATCTTAATCTTTTATTTTATCCTGAAATACTAAAATATCAATCCGGAAGGAACGCAAGTAATTTTGTTTCTAAACTAGACAATACTGAATCTGTTGAGGAGTTTTATGTTAATATATCATTACTGAATTTTTATAGTTCTGTTCCCATTAGAAATACGAAGATTCATAATATGGAAGCACTTTTAAATAAGAAAAATCAGTTATTAGTGACAAATGATTATGGTTTGGATTTTCTCAAAATGAGCAAGGTAAATTATATTATTTTGGAAGAGTTTTTAGATTATAGAACCACAGTTTTAAAAATGAGTTTCATAAATAAAAAAACTCGTGAAAGTACCTGTGATAAACATTATCTCATTCGTATAAACCCTTATTAAAGTTTATAGACAATGAAATGCTTATCCTGATAGATAATTTCTTTTTTAGAATTGGCATTTTCGTAATACTTGTCAATGACCATCCAACGATATCCTTTTTCTTTGTAACTATTAAGCATATTGGAGTCCTGCATTTGATCAGGGGAGATGTAGCATCCCCTTCTATTTGCAAGATATAGTTGCTGAGGATTTGATTGTGTATTGATAAGAACGGGGCTCTTAGGTTCGCCGTTATCTAGCCTGTTCAATATAGATTCCAACTCTAACTTATAAATTTGGTCAGGTTTTATTCTGAAATCATGCTGCTGATTCGCGATACTCTCTATGATTCCGGCAATAAAAATGAGTAATATAAACTTATTATTTGAATTAGCTAGACCATAGCCAATAACAAATGCAAATACTGGAATGATAGGTATCATATAATAATTGTGATGATAAAAGAAATACCCAGCTTTAAAAATATATAATGTAAATACGAGATAAAAAATTATGATGTATTTTATTAAATTAAAATTTCTATCGCGAAACAATCTAAACATTCCATATAGGAGTAACCCGAAAAGAAAGTATGAATTAAATGAGTTAAAGATAAAATTGTAAAAAACTTGGCTGGGGTGAGTAATGATATCTATAATACCTCCTACAAATGGCTTTCCTAGATTGAACCAATTTCCATAATGCTGAGACAAGTATCTTCCCCAAACAAAGTACCAAAAAAAAGATACGGATATGGATAGACTTATAGTTATGAAATATGGACGTATTTGATTTTTTCTTAATTGATAAAAAAGTAAAATAAAGAATGCAAAATAGAGAGCTGCTGGAATTTTTGCTAAACAACCTAAAGTTGAAAAAATGAAGAAAAAAACTAGATTGTACCATTTTTTCGATTTATAAAAGTTGAGAGCAAACCAGAAGCCAATAAATACAAGAGAAATACTAAATGTATCTGGCATCATTTTTCTGGAATAGATTAGCCAGGGCGATACTAAGAGGCTTAGGACTGAATACCATACTATCCTTTTGTTAAAAAAGAATTGCAATATAGCCCCGAAGCTAAGAATGCCCAGCGAACTTATAATTAAGTTAATTAGCCTACCATACCAATGTTGGTAGCCAAATAATAAGGAGGCTAGATAATGAAGGTAGCTCATTAATGGGAATTCACCAGCCACTATATTACTATTTAAGCAGGTGTCATCTAATCTTGGAAAGAAAATATTTGGATCAATAGTTAGAAAATTTCGAGCTATCATTAACCCAGTGCACTGCCTCCAGTTGTGCTGAATTTCTAACGGTGGATCTGTAATGCCATAAAGTCTAAGAATAAAAAATAGAATCACAAGCCAACTATAGTCAGTTGTAATTTTTTGGTAAATGGAATTTTTTATAAAAAACATTATGTCGAAAGATGTTATAAGTTGATAAGCTACACTGTTTTAAATTAGGATAAAATATATCTAAATATTGTAGGCTCTAACCATAGGTTCTACCTCTAATGAAGTAAATAATCCCTTTAGATATTTATGATGTCCTACCATGGCTATCATACCAGCATTATCTGTACAATACTGAAATGAAGGGATGTGAACATTTACATTATTTTTCTCTCTATATTCTATAACACTGCTTCTAAACTTAGAATTCGCCGAAACTCCGCCTGCTATGGCTATTTGTTTTATGGAGTAATCTTTCACAGCTTTATCTAATTTATCCATGAGGATATCGACTATATTTTTTTGAATGGATGCTGCCAAGTCGAAGATATTTTCCTGAATGAAGTTATTGTTTTCTTTTTCTTTCTTTTGAATGAAGTATAAAATAGATGTTTTAACTCCGCTAAAGCTGAAATTGTAACCTTCCATTTTCGGTTTTGCGAAACTAAATGCATTTTCGTTTCCTATCTGAGCTAGTTTGTCAATCTGGGGACCACCGGGATAATCCAATTTGAGCATTTTTGCTGCTTTGTCAAAAGCCTCTCCAGCTGCGTCATCGATAGTACTGCCTAAAACTTCCATATCTAGATAATCCTTGACAAGAATTAACTGTGTATGACCACCGGATACTACGAAACTAAGGTAGGGAAATGCTAAATCTTTTTTCTCGATAAAATTAGATAAAACATGAGCATGAATATGATGCACCTCAATAATAGGAATGTTTAATGCCATGGCCATGGCTTTGGCAAAACAAACCCCTACAAGTAAAGAACCTACAAGTCCTGGACCACGGGTAAAAGCTATCGCTGATAATTCATTTTTATTTACTTTGGCGTCATGTAAAGCTTTTTCTACCACCGAAACTACCTTGAGTTCATGGCTGCGCGATGCCAACTCAGGAACTACTCCGCCAAATTCTTCATGTATTTTTTGTGAGTAGACTACATTTGATGCGATGACTCCATCTATGCATACGGCAGCAGAGGTGTCATCGCAAGAAGACTCAATAGCTAGAAGTATAATAGGATTATGCATCACAGGATTTGTTAATTTAAATAATGTTTCTTATCATCTTATAAACTTGTTTTGCTACCATGTTTTTCATCTTTCAATACATTATCCAATGTCCAAGTAATTTTTTTGTCAAAACTTTGGTTTCTCTCAGAGCAGTTAGGCATTTCACAATAATGGCAGCAAAAAGGTTCACATGGATCTGGGTGAATAAAAAGTTCAACATCAGAATTGAAATGCTGATTTATCAATTTGTGCATCTCTTTCATTTCCTCATGTACTATTTTATTGCTGTAAAAGTATGGAAGTGTTACATGGGCATCAACATGATATTCTGAACCAAATTTTAATATTCTTAAATTATGAATATCTATCCAAGCAGGTTTCCTTGTTTGATCTAAATGTGTAACAATTTTTTCTAATATGGACTCATCTGCGGTCCCCATGATATCTAGAATGGAACTTTTGACTACTTTAAAACCTTGGTATAAAATGAAAATACCTGCTAAAATGGCTATGAAGCTATCTAGCCATGTCCAATTGCTAAAATAAACAAGTATTAAGCTTAGAAGAATGCCCATCGTGGTATAGCCATCACTTTTCAGATGGCTTCCTCCAGAGATAAGCGCTGGCGAATTCGTTTTATTCCCTTTTTTTTCTGATAAATATCCTAAGAAGTAATTTGCAAATCCCAGAATGAGGACACCAAGTAAACTTATACCACTCAAATTTAAGAAGGTATCAGAAAAATAATCTTCAATAGCCTTAAATATGGTAATAATGCCTGAAGCAAAAAGCAAACTACCTTCAAAGCCGGCAGCCAGAAACTCTATCTTGCCATGACCATAAGGGTGGGTTTTATCACGAGGTTTCGAAGAAAGATATAAACTGTACAAGGTAATGGTATTCGCTGAAACATTGACAATACTCTCTAGGGCATCAGAGAAAATAGCATTGGATTTAGTAATGAAATACAGATAGGCCTTGAGACCAGCTATAATAAGTCCAGCGACGAGAATCCATAATTGAAATCGCACATTAGACATATGTTATCTATCAGGCGTACCCAATGTAATTGACCGGAGTTATCAATTTTAATTCTCTTTTTACCTCATCGCTAATCTTAAGTTGGTCTATAAAATTGTTAAAATCTTGATGATTTGGCTTCTTATGATCTCTACTAAAATCCTTTAACAATTCATATGGTTTTTCAAAACCTTCACGTCTTAAAATCGTTTGTATAGCTTCCGCTATGATTATCCAGTTATTTTCTAGCTCGTTCGTTATGGCTGATTCATTAACATTGAGTTTACCCATACCTTTTTGTAGAGAATGAAAGGCTACTTCGAAGTGTGCGAAAGGAACTCCTAGATTTCTTAGCACGGTACTATCAGTCAAATCTCTTTGTAATCGCGAGATAGGCAGTTTAGCAGAGAGGAATTCAAGAATAGCATTCGCATACATTAAATTGCCCTCTGCATTTTCGAAATCAATCGGGTTTACTTTATGAGGCATAGCACTGCTTCCAGTCTCCTGTTTATTTATTTTCTGAGTGAAGACATCAAAGGAAACGTATGACCATATATCGCGAGCTAGATCTATCAAAATAGTATGTATTCTTTTCGTAGTATCTAAAATATGAGCCATACTATCATAATGCTCTATTTGCGTAGTATACTGCTGACGAGTGAGACCTATTGATGCTAAAAATTTATTGCCAAATTCGACCCAGTTTACATGAGGATAGGCTACTTTATGGGCGTTAAAATTTCCAGTAGCACCTCCGAATTTGCCTCCATGTTCAGCATGTTCAATTAGGTTCATTTGTTTTTTCAATCTTTCTATAAATACTCGCATTTCTTTCCCTAATGTTGTAGGGGAGGCAGGCTGTCCATGAGTTCTTGCCAGAAGTGTTATCGATTTCCATTCCTCAGCTTTATCGCTCAATGCCTTTATGATTTCTTTTAAATGAGGTAGATAACTCACCTTTAAATAGCGCATTAACATCAGAGGGAAGGAAGTATTATTGATGTCCTGAGATGTGAGACCAAAATGAATAAACTCTGTATTAAACTCGACACCTAAATCTTGTGCCCTCTTTTTAATGAAATACTCAACTGCCTTAACGTCATGATTCGTAGTAGATTCTATTTCTTTCACTTGAATTGCACAGTCTTCATTAAAATCAGTGTAAATTGTTCTTAGCTTGTCAATTTCGGTATTATTAAAGTTGTTGAAACCTTTCAGAGAGAGCATAGAAAGTTGAATTAAATACTCTATCTCAATTTCTATCCTTGTTCTTATTAAAGCATATTCAGAGAAAAACTGTGAAATAGATTCTGTTTTTGATTGATAACGTCCATCTATAGGGGAAATATTATGTATACTATTATTTGCACTCATATTGCAAATATATTTAGATTAGAGTAAATAAAATTGGATAGTTTTGGTGAGTTCTAAGTTATAGAAAGTGTATAGCCATCTAATCAATCCAGTTTTTAAATGGAATCGGCAGAGAATATCAGATTCTCAAGTTGATATTATACTACATCAAAAGGTGTTATTGGAAAAAATTATAGCTAAGAATAGTCAAACTGAGTATTTGAAAAAACTCTCCATCCTTGAAGAGACCGATTTTATAAAAAACTGCCCAGCAATAGGATATGATGATCTTGAACCTTTAATTCTTCAGATCAAGGACTTAAATGTCAATCACCTATGTTCTGATAAGGTAGTTGCATTCTCTAAGTCAAGCGGAACTACCAGCAGAAGTAAGTTTATTCCTTTGACCAAACAAGCTATTCAGGCTAATTTTACAGCTGGTAAGTCCATGCTGAGTTATTATATTGCTGAGAATACACGTTCTAAAATTTTTGAAGGTCAAAATTTCTCACTTACTGGTACCTATTCAAAAATAGGGAACTATATTGTAGGAGACGTTTCTGCTTTATTTACCTATTTCTTATCTCCATGGTATAGACCATTTAGAGTCCCCAAAATGCAACTCGCTACCCTAGCAGACTGGAATGAAAAACTAGATACCATTGTACCTATTCTTGCAAAATCTGATATTCGATGGATAGCTGGAGTGCCTTCTTGGATGAGTATCGTGATAGATAAGGTTGAGGATTATACTCAGAAACCTATACACAAGCTTTGGCATAATTTAGAAGTTTATTTTTACGGCGGTGTTAGTATCAAGCCTTATGAATCATACTTTAAAGAAAAATTTAACGGGGATTTAAAGCTGTGGCAAACCTACAATGCGAGCGAGGGTTTTTTCGGATTACAAACTGAGAACTATGCTGATGGTATGAGCTTGTTATATCATTTAGACAACTATTTTGAATTTATACGTTATAGTGATGTGAATGCTCAAAAGCCTGATATTATTGGGTTGAATGAAATTGAATTAGGCGGTGTTTATGAATTAGTGATTACTAATTTATCCGGCTTATATCGCTATCGAATGGGTGATTTATTAAAGATAGTTAATCTAAATCCCTTGCGATTTGAAATCGTTGGAAGAACAAAAAACAGTATCAATATTTTCGGAGAAGAGTTGATGGTGAATAATACAGAGCAGGCAATTGCAGAGCTTAATAAAGAAATGAACTTTATGATCAAAGATTATACAGTAGCTCCAGTGGTAGAAGGGAATACGGGGTATCATCATTGGCTAATTGAATTTAATACAAAACCAGATGATATAGCTCAATTTCAATGGAGACTAGATCAAATTCTTCGAACTTTAAATTCTGACTACGATGCCAAACGCTACAATGATATTATCATGAAACCTTTAACAATTGAAGTGCTTGAATTGAACACCATAGAGCGCTGGTTAGATAAAAACAAAAGGAAAACTGTTCAAGCTAAGGTTCCTAAGTTATGGGAGGATGATTCTATTCAGAGGCAGTTGAAGGATATTAATCATCAACCATAGGCTTTTTTTTCTCTGCTTTGATATAGAAGAATTGCAGAATAATAAACACAAGAATCCAAATAGTAAATAGAATAGGGTAGTGTTCAGGTTGATTAAAAAAACAACCAAGAATGACAAATACAAGATTTATCACAATGAGGAGGCTTACGGATTGCCAGTCTTTCATACCCAAAAAAACAAGATGGTGTGATAAATGATCTTTACCACCTACAAAAGGAGATTGTCTTCGAAGTAAACGATGAATGGTGACAGTAGTTGTATCGAAAATAGGTATTGCAAACAACATAAAGGGTAAGAAGAATTGATTAATTTGAAAATAACCTCCTTCCACTGTCCTATTTTTCCATATTAAAAGAATAGATAAGTGAGCTAAAATAATTCCCAGAAATTGCGACCCAGAATCACCCATATAAATGCGAGATGGATTCCAATTATAAACTAAAAAGCCAATAAGTGATCCTATAATAGTTACTATCATTAGGCTAGAAAGACTGCTATGGTGCATATTAGCATATAATGTACAACCCATTAGAATTACTATCGATATGGAAGCTGTTAGCCCATCCATATTGTCTAACATATTAATTGAGTTCATCAAAAATACAGTCCATAGAATAGTAAACAGACTATTCCATATAAAGTTTGGAGATATAGGAATAAGTAATCCAAAAGAAACAAGTATGACTCCGCATATTATTTGCCCTAATAGCTTTAATAATGGATTGGTATTTTTTGCATCATCAATTAAGCCAATAAAGAATCCTACAGTAGCTACCAATACGAGACTCATATCATTATTGAACTCAAATTCAAAGTCATAGATAACTCCTAAGAAAACTAAATTTGAAATGATAGCATAGAAAATTAGAAAGACTAAATAAAACGAAAGACCACCTACAGAAGGCTTTCTTTTCTGCCAACGAATCTCTTCTTTTCTTGACAAATTACGTACACCGAGATTGATAGAATATTTAATTAATATCCAATTAATGAATCCAGATAGTATAGAACTAGTAGCGAGAATTAAGAGATTTATCATTTACAGCTTCCAGTCAAAATAATTAAGAATTCTTTTTAGCAATTCAGGTTTTTCAAACTTTATAGTATCGGTATAGTATCCCTCTTGTTTGTCAGCTTTGTCATGGTATCCACTTTGGTGATATCCATATCCGTAGCCATATCCGTAGCCATAACCATAGCTTGAATTTACATAACTAGATGGACCATCGCCAAAGTGATTAACAATCAGGAACAGATTTGCGTTTTTCTTTAATCTGTCTGTCTCATTTAACATCTGTACAAAATCTTTATGAGAATGATTCATTTTAACCAAATATAGAGAAATATCTACCTTATTTACTATCTCTATTGATTCATTCACAAGCCCTATAGGAGGAGTATCAATAAATATATAGTCATATCTTTTTTTCAATTCATTGAGTATTTCTTCAAATCGCTTGCTAGTAATCAATTCTGAAGGATTAGGAGGAATTGGTCCAGAAGTGATGACATCAAGGTTTACGATATCTATTCCTTTTTGGATACAATCGTCTATAGCTAAATCTTTATCAGAGAGAAGATTACTCATCCCTTTTGTATTCTGAATCTTAAATGATTTAGAGATTCTCGGTTTTCTCAAGTCTAAATCGATAATCAACACTTTTTTATCAAGAAGTGCATGTACCGCTGCCAAGTTGATTAATATAAAAGTTTTACCTTCTCCAGGCATTGTACTTGTAGAACAAATCGTTTTATAATCGCCAGCAGAAGTATATTTCATGCTAGCACGCATTTTTTTGAATACCTCTGATACCCTCGATTTAAAGTTTGACATTACTACTAATCGAGACTCAGGTGAATTTTGTTTAAGAGTTTCCTTGTCTATAGCTTCTGGTACGAACGGTACATACCCTAGTATTGGCACATGGGTTTTGCGTTTAATTTCGTCTAAAGAAATCACTTTGTCAAAACGAATATATCTAATAAGGACGAGAGTTAAACTTACAAAGAAGAATACAATATAACTAGCAAAATAGACTAGTCCATTACGAGGGTATATTTGTTCATTTTTAGTTTTAGGTGGTTGAATAAGCAAATAATCCGAACCTATTGTAGATTTTAAGATTAAATATTGAATCTGCTTTTCTATGAGATCAAAAACATATTTTTCTTTTATATCCAGTTCTTTCTGTATTTTCGACAACTCCATATTTTTCTCTGGTAGTCCTGTAATATTCGATAACGCTTCACTCTCTTTACCCCTAAAAATTTTTAATCGTTGTCTTTCTTCTTCAATTTGCCTATGAATACCTCTTTGTATGAGCTTTACCTGATCCTGAATCTGCTTGTCCAATAAGATTATTGTTGGGTGATTAGGTTTATAATCGATTAACAAACGATTACGCTCCTTGATTAATGGTAGCAGTTCTTTTTCATCATTAAGGAGAAACACATCTATAGCACTAGAAGAGTTTTTATTAATTTCATAATTTATTCTTTCTAAAAGGCTTAATTTTAATTCTAACGCACTTATTTCTTTCTTATAAGTTTCCATTTCAGAAATACTCGAAGATAACTGCGCTTCTGGCTCATAAACTGAATTCGACCTCACATAGTTTAGTTTTTGATTTTGGCTCGTTTTCACTTGACTATTAATCGTATCGAGATAATCTTTAATATAACGAATAGAGTTATCAAGTTTTTCAGCATTTTCTTCCTTATCATAAAGTAAAAAGCCACTAATTAAATTATTAAGTAAACTTTCGGCCTTCGAAGGGTTAGGACTCTCAATGGAAAAAAGAATATTAGGATTGGCACTTGTCACCTGAATATGAGAGATCATATAGTTTCGAATGTTTTCATCCGAATTTATGACAAATATATAATCTCCCTCTATCGCTGGATCCTCAGCTATTACATTTAATTTAATATCTTCATTAGAATAAAGCTTGTTTGTTTTTAGTTGTTTAATAGTTTTAGTTTCACCGTCTACCATATAGCTCAAGTCATAAGTTTTGTTATTGTCAAAATCAATATCTATTTCAGAATTTAGAAGGGACTTATTGTAAATCTCATAATCTGAATTTATTTTAAAACTTGAACTCGAATTTAACTCGAATTTTTTGTAAAACATCCTCCCTTTCTTAAAATATTGTATTCTTAAATTGAGAGAATCGATTAATTTAGTTATTAATAGGTCGGATTTTATTACTTGTATATCTCGATTGATTTTATCCTCTTCATTTGGTTTTAGTAATTCTGTACTTTTCCCATCGATGAGAGAATTGTTATTTTCCTTCTTTTTTATAAGTGTAGCGGTAGTCTCAAATATAGGAGTGGTGTATCTAAGATATAGGAAAGGAATTATAGTGCAAAGTATGAGCAATATAGCTATGAATATAAATGATTTCTTAGCAACATATAACAAGAATTTCAAGTCAAAATTTTCAAAAAAATCTTGAATGAAATCTTTTCTAAATTGTTGTGATTCTTGATTCAATGTATAAATATTTATTTAGTCACAGTAACGATAAGCACTACTGTGGACAATATTCCAGATAAAACTAAAAGTGGTGTAGTAACTATAGGGGTAATGTCATTCATAGCATGATATAGTTTTCTCTGTTTTTCTGGTATATATACAATATCTTTTGACTGAAGTATTATTTCTGAATTCTGGATACCTTGAAAGGTCTGCAAATTCACTTTATAGATCGTAGGTTTTTTTAAATCACCTCGAATAATTAAAATATCTGAACTACTCATTTGTCTTTCTAGTCCCCCAGATTTAGCTATGACTTCAAAGATATTTGTAGGGGTTTTATTGAGGTTTACTACCGCAGCGGTATTGCCCTTGAAAAGAAATACACGTCTATTTTCTATTCGTAGCATGACAAATGGCTGAATATAATCTCGTTCGAATTTTTTTTCAAGCAACTCCTTCAACTTTGACTCGGTCATTTTATCTACCTTCATTTCACCTAGAAGTGGCAGCACAATTTTACCTTCATTAGATACCACATAGACCGCTTGACCACTTTGCGTGCTAGTCTCTGGTGAACTAGTAACACTCGAACGAATAGCCTCTATTAGTTGAGCACCTTGTCTAGTATAAAGCTTGATGGTGATTTCATCTCCTGGTTGAATCAAATATTCACTATTTAACTTATCGATAGCTTGACTTATCTGCATCGAATTAGCATCTTGAAACATGGCATTCTGATAAGTTTTACAAGAACTCAGCCACAATATGCAAAAAGAGAATGCGAAAATAGTTTTTAACGGACTCAAAGTTAGATTTAACTAAAACCCAAAAATAAGAATTTTTACTCGGATTGATTGAAAAATTCCTTAGGGCTCACGCCAAATTCCTTCTTAAAGCTATAAGAGAAATAGGTTGTGGAGCTAAATCCTACTTTGAATGCTATTTCAGTAACACTAGCCACCTTGTTTTTTATTAATTCTTTTGCTTTCTCCAATCGTATTTTTTGAATATAGAAATTCGGTGTCGAGTTATTGACTTTTTTAAATTTACGAATCAGCGTAAATCTGCTTA
This sequence comes from Chitinophagales bacterium, assembly GCA_016787225.1. Classification (NCBI taxonomy): domain Bacteria; kingdom Pseudomonadati; phylum Bacteroidota; class Chitinophagia; order Chitinophagales; species Chitinophagales bacterium. The sequence goes on along the minus strand of JAEUUY010000005.1, from coordinate 45,395 downwards.
CATTCAAGTGTTTCGCCAAATCATTGACAGATAAATTTTCATTTTCAATATTGTCCAAAACAAATTCCTTAGCTTGATGCAGAAAAACTCTATCTGACGAAACTAATTCCTCATCATTCATTTTTAGAACATTACTCGAAAATTTATCCAAAATTTTCCTACGCTGATCCAGCATATTTGTCACTGTTTTAGTTAGCTCCTCTATATTGAAGGGCTTTGTGATATAGGCGTCTGCTCCAGATTCTAGGCCTAAAAGCTTGTCATTGACCTGAGTTTTTGCTGTCAATAAAATAACTGGGGTATGATTGAGATTTTCATCTTGCTTTATAAAATTGCAGAGCTCTATTCCATTCATCAATGGCATCATGATATCACTTACCACCAAATCTGGGATATGCTTTTTAATTTTGGCCACCGCATCTCTTCCATGATCTGCCGTATAGACTTTATAGTTTTCTTGAAACACCTCACGCAATAGCTTCTGAATTTCTAAATTGTCTTCGACTATGAGTATGGAGTTCTTTTTATGCAGACTCGCCTCGGCTATTTCCTCAGGTGATTTCTCTTGTTTCTTTATTTTTTCAATTCGTTCTATTGGCAGTGTTATCGTAAATTTAGCACCTTTATTGATATCACTTTCCAGCTGAATATCCCCATGCAGGAGCTGAACCAGTTCCTTTACAAAGCTCAAACCTAGACCACTTCCTTTCACATTTTTACTAGTCGGTATTCTATAAAACTTATTGAAAATATTTTCTTGGTGTTCCTTCGCTATTCCCAGTCCATTGTCCTTGATCATAATGCACAATTGATCGTGATCTATTTCGGCTTTAAACTCTATCGTGCCGCCTTCTTCCGTAAATTTCAAAGCATTGGATAATAGATTACTGATAATTTTTTCTATTTTATCCGTATCGAAATAGCCTTGCACATTTTTCTTAGGCAAATGATAGATAAACTGAATCCCTTTATCATGGATTTCTGGTTCGAAAAGGTGAATCATATGCCAAAGCAGCGGATTGATGGTACCGGCTTTTTTCATTACGGGCATTTTGCCCTCTTCGATTTTATTGATATCAAGCAGCTGATTGAGGAGATGCTGCATATGCTGCACATGGGTGGATACATTCGCCATACGTGCGTGAATGATATCGACATCCGTCTCATTTTTCATCATTTCGAGAGGAGTATTGATGAGGGTCAGTGGTGTACGGAACTCATGCGTCAGGTAGGAGAATAAATTATTCTTATATTCATTGATTTCGCGCTCTTTGGTATATTCTAGTTCTTTCTTCTCTAGTTCGAAATTCACCTGTACCTCATTGACCTTAGCCTGCAACGAAAAGTTAAATAAGTTACTATTCAGTTGAGTGAGTTCCTTTAAGACTTCATAAGCCTTGAGTTTTTCTTTATTTTGATCATAAGCTTGATAGAGATTATCTAGAATTTTTCGCAGTTCAAAATTCTGCTTGATTTCTTGAGCTATCGACTTGGCTAGTTCTAGATTTTCGAGGGACTGCTTGGTTTCTCCCATTTTCAGATAGGTTTCCCCCATCATATTATGTAGCTTGGCTAGTTCTAGCTTATATTGAATTTTTTCGAGAATCTCTTTCGCTTTTTTATAATGTGCCAGCGCTTCATCGTATTTTTCAAAATCACCATAGATACTGCCGAGGGTGGAGATAGCGGTGGCATAGCCCACTTGGTCGTTCGACTTCTCATAATTTTCAACCGACTGACGAGCATACTTAAATGCCAATTTAGGTCGATTTTCTTCTTTATAAATCTGAGAAATGCCTAGTAAAGCCGTTGCGTATCTGCCGTGTAAATTATTTTCTTTTAACCTGTCTAAATCCTCGACATATAGCTGTTTAGCTTTATTAAAATAGTTCAGGGTTAAATATACATTGGCTAGATTATATTTTATGCCAAAATAGGAGCCATGTTCAACAAAAATTTTAATATTTTCATAAGCCTTATGGTAATATTCTAAAGCATGATTTAATTCACCAGTATCTAGGTAGAAATTACCAACTGAATTAAGGGCAACAGCAATTCTTATTGGTTCACCAAACTTATTATAATTTTCTAATGATTTGAAAATATAGTCAAATGAAGCTTCGTAATTTCCTTGCAATCGTTTTATGTAGCTTAAATCTTTATAGCATGTTCCAATTTTATTATAATCCTTATTATCTAAACTGATTGGAAGAACAATTTCTATTAATTCTTCAAAAGCTTCTTTGAACTCAGAATTCTCCCTAAAAGAAGAATAGAATAATGAAGTAATTCGGATTATTAACTCATTGTTGTCACAGGTTTCAAATCCTTTAAAATGATTATATATTTCTAAGACCGATGTTAAATCTAAATCTTTGATATTTAAAGACTTATATTTATTGTATAGCTGTTCGAATTTCTCTATTTTTGTCCTCACTCAATTAAATTTGTTAAGATTTCTAAAATATTATCATTATTTTCTTGTGTAAATATAATTTTTTTTTATTATCTTTGTTGCAATAAATTTTTGGTTTTAGAGTTATCAAACCAATTGAGATATGAAGAAGTTAGTTTTTTTATTTATATTTTGTTGTGTGTATTTTATTAGCAAAGCTAATGAAGGTCCTAGTGATTTGGTAATAATGAATCCATATGGTACACCAGGAAAAGAAGAAGTGGTTGATGATTTTTGTGTAGAATTCTATGACATAACTGGTAAAAAACTAAATTTGGAATATATTATCGATCCTATGACTGGTAGAATAACTATCAAAGGTGGTACAGGTACGGTTATCGTCTCTGTTACCAATAAAAAAACCAATGAAAAAAAGACTTCGAAAGTCGTTTTCGTGAATGCGGGGTAGAATTTAGCTCATTGTATTTTCCTTTTTTATTTCATACGAGATTCCATTTTTGTCTCAAATCTAAAAAGCATTTCTTTAAATTTATTGTAATATTGCGCTAGAAAATAGTGTATGCTGCGTCCTCCTCTTTTGAAAGCGAATGATGAAATTCGAATACTGACTACTGCTAGAAAAGTGAGTCTAGAAGAAATTCAAGAGGCAAAAAAATGGCTAGAAGTTTTGGGATATCGAGTAAGTTTGGGAGATAGCTTGGGTTTAGAAGATCATCAGTATGGAGGTAATGATGTGGAAAGGGCAGAAGATTTTCAAGCAGCCTTAGATGATCATGAAATAAAGGCTATATGGTTTGCACGTGGTGGCTATGGCTCGATAAGAGTCTTAGAAAAAATCAATTGGGATCAGTTTATCAAGAACCCTAAGTGGTTGATTGGTTTTAGTGATATCACGATATGGCATAATCTTGTAAATCAGTTTTACGGTATTCAGACGCTGCATGCATTGATGCCATTGACTTTTCCTAAGGCTAGTGAAGAGGCGAAAAATTTGTTAGCTCAGAATTTGACTGGAAATTTCCCTGACATACGATGGTCTGCTAGCAACTATAATAGAGGAAATCAAGCTATAGAAGGAGAAATTATTGGAGGTAATTTATCTATTCTGTATTCCCTTTTAGGCACGAAATCAGGTTTCAACACGAATGGAAAAATTTTATTTATCGAAGAAATAGATGAATATCTTTATCATATAGATAGAATGATGATGTCACTTAAACTAGCTGGAAAATTATCTGGGCTAAAGGGTTTATTAGTCGGGGGATTTACAGATATGAAAGATAATGAAATTCCTTTTGGAAAATCGTATCAAGAAATTATTTTGGAACATACCGCCGATGGAGATTATCCTGTTTATTTTGATTTCCCAGCAGGACATATAGATGATAATCGACCTTTGATTTTGAACGCAAAAGTGAAGATAGAAAGTGCTGAAATAATGAGATTAGGATATATTTAATGTGATGATGTGGAGATGAGAAGATATGCTTATTTAGTAACTTAATATAAAATTTATCCCGATAGTTATCTGTATTGAAATTGGTTTGACTGACCTTAGAGTATTTGTGACTATTACACAGAGATTCACAGAGAAAATACAGAGATTCACAGAGACAAGATGCATATTAATGGGGCTGAAATGGTGTAGTTGGAGTTTTTTAAATTTGAAAAAGATAAACTATTTAGATAATGACCTTTCCTTTGCGGTAAGTGACAAAAATTAAGTAGAAAAAATAATTCGTGAATTCGTGGCAAAAAATAGAATGAGAATAGCAATAAACGGCTTAGGAAGAATAGGACGAAAGGTTGTCAAAAATTTATTTGATACCACGCAGCTAGAGTTAATAGCTATCAATGACATCATGCCTATAGATAAGGCTGTTTATTTTCTGAAATATGACTCTACCTATGGATTGTCATCGCTCGATATTAGCCATGATGCAAGCGCTATCATTATCAATGGTCAACGAGTTTTATATACTAGTTTCGAACATATTTTAGACCTACCTTGGGCTAATATGAATATAGATATAACCATCAATTGTAGTGGTACGAACAAAACCAAACCCAAGTTAAATGAATACTTAGAATTGGGCGTTAAAAAAGTGGTTTTATCATCACAGCCGGATACAGAAGATATTCCGATTATCATCCGAGGGTATAATGAGGAGATTTATAGTACCAGTTCCATAGTATCCAATGCGAGTTGTACGACATACTGCGTAGCCCCAGTTTTGGATATTGTCCATAGACATTTAGGTATCCAATACGCCAATTTCACGACAGTGCATTGCTATACTGCGGATCAGAATTTACAAGATGCATTTCATCATGATTTTCGTCGTTCACGAGCTGCAGGTGTCAATATTATCCCTACGACAACGAGTGCTACGAAAGTGATTCGCTCCATTTTTCCTCAGTTGCGAGACAAGATAACAGGATCTTCGTTTCGTGTCCCCGTAATTAATGGATCTATTACAGAGTTTATCCTAGAAGTGAATAAGATAATTTCAAAAGAGGAAGTAATAGACTTGTTTCAAAATGAAATCAAGGCACGCTATCAAGGAATCATAGACCTTACCACAGATAAGATAGTATCCACAGATGTTATCAATTGTCCTCTTGCGGCTTTGATAGACGTGAATAGCATCGAAATTCTGGATAACAAAATAAAATTGACTGCTTTTTATGATAACGAAGCAGGGTATTCCCATCAGTTGGTGCGATTAATCTTGTAGGAACGGGCCTCGAGGCGCGTTCCTACAAGGCGCGTTCCTATAAAGAAAAAATCGCTCTTTTCAATACGCCTATTTTTTCCAATGTTTCACGCCATTCACTTGCAGGGTCGCTGTCTTTTGTGATGCCTGCTCCAGCATAATAAGCTATTTGATTGGCAGAAATACGTGCGCATCTAATCGTGGCGAAGCTATATTTATTTTCCTGAATAGATAGAGAAGCTAAACCACAATAAAAATCTCTTTGGATAGGTTCATTTTTATTGATAAAATCAATACTTATTTCTTTAGGATAGCCTGCCAATGCTGGGCTAGGGTGGATAGTATGTATCGCTTTTTCGAATTCAAATTCATCCCCTACATTATATTCATATTCATTTATGAGATGTCGAATATCACCAAAGTGCTGTACTTTGGTGGTTGAATCTTGCTTTAAACTAGCTGCTGCAAAATGAGAGGAAATATATTTTGAAACGATAGCTTGTTCTTCGATTTCTTTTTCAGTAAAATCTTCTTCTTTCTTAGTACCCGCTATCGATATGGTTTTGAATATTTTATTTTCATAAATTCCTATCATTTCTGGGCTAGCACCCAGCCATATTTCACCATCTATAAAAAATAAATACACAAAGGTATCTGGGAGATGCCATATTAGCTTTCGCATGAGTTGGAGATAATCGTCTATTTCACCATGAATGGATTCAACTTGATATTGTGCGGCTACGAGTTTTGTAAATTCACCAATTTGGATTTGCGCTATGCATTCTTGAACCCAATGGAGATAGATATCTTCCGATACTGATTCTAAACGAGAATTCTTTAATTTAAAATTGGGAAAAGTTTCTTCCTGTCTCGATTTGAAACAAATTCTTTTAGAGGTTCCGAAATTTTCAATATAAAGCGATGCCTCATTTTGCTCTGATTCATCAAATAGAAATATAACATCTAACTGTGGTAAATAAATGGCTGCAAAAGATTCCATACTCAATACTACAAATTTATAGCATATTCCTTATTTTTGAAGTTCTAAATCAAAATTAAAATATGTATCCTGATAATTTTAAAAATCAACTAAGTACAGAACTTGAGAATATAAAAAGTGAAGGTTTGTATAAAACTGAACGCATTATTTCTACGCCACAGGGTGCTAAAATTATAGCCAATGGCAAAGAAGTTCTTAATTTCTGTGCAAATAATTATCTGGGCTTATCCTCTCACCCTGAGGTGGTAGCAGCAGCTAAGGAAGGTATTGATAAGTTTGGATTTGGCATGAGTTCGGTTCGCTTTATCTGTGGTACACAAGATATTCATAAGGAATTAGAAAAGAAAATATCAGAGTTTTTAGGCACGGAAGATACTATTTTATATGCTGCTGCTTTTGATGCCAATGGTGGAGTTTTCGAGCCACTCTTAAATGAGCAGGATGCTATTATCTCAGATAGTTTAAACCATGCTTCTATCATAGATGGTGTGCGACTCTGCAAGGCGCAGCGTTTCCGCTATGAAAATAACAATATGGAAGACCTTGAAAAGCAATTAATCGCTGCCAAGGATTGTAGAAATAAATTAATAGTGACCGATGGTGTATTCTCTATGGATGGCTATATCGCTCAGCTTGATAAGATACATGAACTCGCAGTGAAGCACAATGCTATGGTTATGGTAGATGAATGTCATGCCACTGGTTTTATAGGAAAAACGGGGCGTGGAACTATAGAACATTGCAATGTCATTGGTAAAATGGATATTATCACTGGAACTCTAGGCAAAGCTTTGGGTGGAGCTTCAGGAGGTTTTACATCTGGAAAAAAAGAAATCATTGAAATTCTTCGCCAGCGCTCGAGACCTTATTTATTCTCCAATACCTTAATGCCTTCCATAGTTTATGCTTCGATCAAAGTTTTAGATTTACTTTCAAAAACGACCGAGTTGAGGGATAAACTGGAAGTCAATACCAAGCATTTCCGCTCCAAAATGAAAGAAGCAGGCTTTGATATTCTGGAAGGCGTGCATCCCATAACCCCTGTCATGCTTTATGATGCTAAACTAGCCCAAGACTTTGCAGCTAAATTGATGGACGAAGGTATCTATGTCATCGGATTTTTCTTTCCTGTAGTACCTAAGGGAAAGGCTCGAATCCGTGTTCAAATATCAGCGAGTCATTCTTTAGAGGATATTGATAAATGTGTAGCAGCATTTACCAAGGTGGGAAAAGAACTCAAAGTTATTAGCTAGCTTTTTGCAACTTTTTTTCATTAATTTGAAAAAAACTATAAACTAATTCTATGCCTATCCAATTAGTTTTGCTATAAATTTATATTGGTATGGTGGCTAAGAAATTGGTTTTTATTTTATGCCTGTTTTTGAATGTGGTATATAGAGCAGCACCTACTCAGGAAGAGGTTGTCGAAAGGCTATATTATACCTGTAAAGTTTGGGGATATCTAAAATATCATCATAGCAATATAACGGCGTTTAATTCTAATTATCCCCCTGTGGATTGGGATGATGCCTTAATAGCTAGTTTGGATGGCATCATGAATGCGACATCTCATGCTAGCTTTCACGATTCATTAAATATTTTAGTAAACAAAGCGGGAAGTTTTCTGCCGTTTATTGATTATTGGGGATTCCGAGGAGATTCCTTTAGTACAAAAGATTTTAGCTGGTTTCAAGATCCTTTTATATCTAGCATCTGTAAATCAAAGCTAGAAGAAACTAAAAGTCAATTTAAAAATCAAGCTATAGGTTATTTCTACTTTAGTCCATTTACTCCCTTTATAAGATTCGATAAAAAATTTTATAATGATTCTAATCCAAATGAAAGATTGCGGCTGCTAGCTCTTTTTCGTTATTGGAATTTGATAGAATATACCTATCAATACAAGCCTTTATTGAATCCTAGCTGGAATCAAACATTGAAGCAATATATAACAGAAATATTAGAAGCTAAATCACATTTACAATATATACTGATAATGAAAAGGCTCACCACTGCTATTAACGACTCTAAAGCTCTTTTCGAGCAACCTGATTTTAATAGATTTGTTGGAGATGCCTATTTACCTTTTAAGTTTCGGTATATAGAAGGGAAAACTATACTCATCAATAAGCCAGATTCCATAAGTAAATTACAAATCGGGGATGAGTTAGTGATGATTGAAGAGCAACCAATAAACATGCTACGGGAGTATTATAGGACCTACACAATAGGTGCTAATGCTGCAGCCAATGAACGAAATATCGATGAGTATTTAAGTCGTGGAAATGCAGGATTTACCTATTTAACTTTTAAAGATGATAAGGGTCAAAGCGTCTATATCCAAGCTAATAGAACAAAGGATAATTGGATTTATAATCTTAATATTCCAATTACAAGACCCATTTATGACACCAACTTGATAGATGGTTGTACATTTGGAATAATAGATTATAGAAACATACAAAGAAGAGATTTAAATACTGAAAATTTAGAAAGAATTTGGCATAAAGATGCTTGGATAATAGATTTGAGAGGCAGTACATATACAGGTGTTGAAGATTTTTTGATTCATTATATTTTTAACGACTACAAAGAATATTACTTTTATCGAATACCTAATTTAAGTATACCAGGTGAATTCTTTTCAGAAAAAGTGTATTATGATGGTTATACTAAACCACCTAGACCACGATTTAATGGAAAAATAATTCTACTGGTGGACGAATATACTAAAGGAAGAGCAGAGTATGATGCTATGAGCTTATTGGTACGGGAGAATGTCATGGTCACAGGAAGTACGACTGATGGCTCAGGTTCCAATAAACTTGCACATGTATATCTGCCTGGAAATATTTATACTACCTACACCTTTGAAGGAGCACAGAACAAAGCAAAAAAATCATATTATAGTATTGGAGTACCGATCGATAGTTTTAAAAGGCCTAGTATAAGTGATATACGATTGGGAAAAGATGTCGTATTGGAGGCTGCATTGAAATGCGAAAATGCAAAACTGAATATTAGCAAGGATAATATCTTAAGTTTTAATTTGTTCCCTAATCCTGCAAGCGATAGAATTAGAATAGTGATACCGCTGAATCTTAAACTTGAATATAATATTTACAACACTATAGGTAAAATAATAAAACAAGGTAAATTGGCAAATGAAGAATCTGAAATATTTGTAGAAAATTTACCTAGAGGACTGTATATCTTTCAAGCTGGAAATTTTCAAAGTAAGTTTATAAAGGAATAGTGTTTACTTTGTCAAAATTCTCCAATTTTCGCTCACAAATTATTAGCATCACAATTGCTAGCATCACCATCAGTATCATTTGAAAAGGGATAATACTATCAATAGCTATCTGGAAATGAATAAGTATGAGTGATAGCAATGATAGCAGTATTAGCTGAATAAAGGCAAAAACAATTACCACTTTCCCACTCATTTTCTGAGCAAAATCCCAGTTTGTCTGATTCTTCTGAGAGCGTGGGGTTCTATAGCCATAGTATGAATTTATATTCTTTGATGGGAAACAATAAGATATTAAACCCGCTATGAGAAAAATAACAAACACAAGAACCGCAATTCCAGTGCCCAAGAATATTTCTATAGACATTTATTGTTTTTCAATCCTAAACTCTGAAATCCTTTGATCCGATTCGAACTTTAGAATATACTGCCCGCCGGCTAAACTCGAAATATCGAGGGTATGAGTAGGAGATTTTACTAAGAAAGATCGTGAGAACACCAGTTTACCTTCAAGGTTGTAGATGGATATCATTGTTCCCTTGTCAAAACCGTGGCTATGCTCCAAGTATAGTATCTGACTTGCTGGTATGGGGTAGATTTTAATTTCATTCAGCTTGTCACTGGCGATTCCTGCAGGGTTATGCATATAGACATTAGATTTAAATCTACAATTATTGGAATCCTGGGCAATGACAAAATAGGACCCTGTCGTATTAGCGGCTAATATATGCCCAGTTACATTTAGTTGTTTCCAATCATTGAAATACCAGTAATATGCCACATATCCTGAGTCTGTCTTTATATTGTTAAGGGTAGAGCGAACAAGGGTGACTGTTCGGAATGGGTAAACACTAAGATTCAAAGTAACCATGCTATCGCACCCATGTTTATTTTTAAATGTGGCCATATAGGTGCCTGCTGAATCTAAGTACTTACCATCAAAGTAGAAACTATCGTAGCTACATATAGATTTGTTTAAAATGATATTATGCGCTGTATCCTTCGTCAAAACCATTGTGAGAAAACTATCACAGCCAACTGCATTAACCAAAGTGTCTTTATAGGTTCCAGGTAGATCTATATTGGTATTATTAAAAAAGACAGTCTCATTTGAGCAGAATTTTCGGTAGTAAGTATAACTACTAGTTCTTCTTGGGTTGCGTAAGGTCAACGTAACAAAACTATCGCAATTATGAATAGTTTTCAGTGTATCCTTATAGACTCCCGGAATATTTCTATCCTGTCCTTTGAAGAAAAAGAAATGATTTTCGCAGAGAGAAGTATCAATGTTGGTATACTTAATAGGATAGACAATTAGATTTAAGGTAATAATACTATCACATTTTTGTGTTCCAAATCCAAAAGCGTTGGCTTTCTGTTGCTGGGTATCGATAACAACAAAAGTATCAATTTTTGTAGATAAAATATTACCCCAATTTTGACCTTTAAAGAAAAAAGGTTGATTAGAGCAAGTAGTTCTATTTAAGGTAGTAAAACTAGGCGGACGTCTTTGCAGAGTAAACCAAATGGTACTATCACAACCAAATCTATTTCTTAAAACACAAGTTTTAAAACCATTGGTTGTGAAGACAGAATCCCCTATGACAAATGGGACATTGGTACACCCATATTTTGTACCTACAAAGCTAGAGCCATTGTTATTTCTTATAAAGACCACTCGTATATTGATGCTATCACATCCGTTGGCTACAACACCAAACATAGTATCCCTTATGGTTTTAATGCCAGGAGTAGAATATTTAAAAGGTTTCCCTTGAAAATAAACAGTGTCTCTTATACAAAATGAATCAATAGTAGGATATACCACCGTAGGACTATATTTATAGCTTAAGTTTAGTAAAATGATGCTATCACAGCCATTTACACTATTCAAGGTATCATTATGTAAGCCAGCTATGGTAAACGTTTTAGTGTTATAAGTATAAGAATAACCGGGACAAAAGCTATCAGATATTAGTGTAATGGGGATACTAGTATGCACAGATAAGTTTAAGGTTCTGAATGTATCGCAACCAGGAGAAATATTGAAGGTGTCGTAGTAAGTTCCAGCTGTCTTGAGATATACACCATTGAAAAGGAAGCTATCTTCGGGGCAAATAATTCTGTTTATGGTATCAAATACATTGCAGGAAAATGCTTTTTCTCCTAGTACCAAAAGTCCGATTAGTAATATTTTTTTCATGTGTTTATTTTTATTCTTCAAAGGTCACACGCAACTCGTATAGAAAGTAATCATCACTTGGGGTGAAAATGTTTGATTATCTTTATACTTATTTCATATTAACACGTATGCTATAACTCACAAAGATAAGTGAGATGCATTTAAAATCAGCAAAATTTTTCTATTTATCCTTAAGGTGGATAGTGACCTCTAAATTCAACGCATGGTGCGCCAGACCAATTACAGTGTTTTCGATAATTATGGGTAACTCTAACATTCCTTGGTCTTAATTTGGAAACCACAATTGTAAAATCAGGTTCTGCCATAAATATTTTATAGCAGTTGATATCTATAGGACCTGTAGTCTCTGTAGCATCCTTATACTTTGAAATGGTAGCATTATATACAGAATCATCCTTTTTCTCAATATTCACTACTACATACTTGCCTGGAGGTAATTTGATTGAAGCCTTACCAGCATCATCAGTAGTGATAGTGTATAAAACTGGTCTTGAAATGGCGTTGGTATCCTTTCTTATATACAGAGTAAGATTGGGATAGGGTCTAGGTGTATTAAATTCTTTTTCCATTTCTTCACTTGGTCTAGCACCCCCGCACCACATGGAAGTTTGGGTAATTTGAAGACTGACTAAGGTTGTACTAGTCCTTTTTCTTGACTTTGAATTCTGTGTAAAAAAATCCTGTGTTGAAAAAATAAGAACGATTAATATAATGTGCTTAAACATGAGTAAATTATTTAGTATCCCCATTTTACATAAGCAGACCCCCAAGTATATCCGGCTCCAAAAGCACATAGCATGATGTTGTCACCTTTTTTAAGTTGCTTTTCATATTCCCAAAGACAAAGAGGAATTGTGGCATTGGTTGTATTGCCATAGCGATGAATATTGAGCATGACTTTATCTTCTGTCAAGCCTGCGCGATCTCTAGCAGCATCTATAATTCTCTTATTCGCTTGATGTGGTACCAACCAAGCTAGATTGTCTTTGCTTAATTGATTACGAGCCATCACCTCCTCCACTACGTCAGCCATTCCTTTTACTGCACGCACAAACACTCTTTTACCATCTTGGTAAACAAAATGCTCGTCAAGTGCATAATTGTCCGCTGTCAATGGGTAAGCAGAGCCGTGGCGCTTTACATTTAGGCATTCTATAGCACCAGCACTATCGCAGTAGTTTTGAGTATCTATAATACCATATTCGCTGTCTATTATAGGCTCAACCATAATAGCTGCTGCACCATCTCCAAATAATATACAGGTATTTCTATCTTTATAATTCGTGATGCTAGACATCATATCTGATCCTACCAAGACAGCCTTTTTGTATCTACCAGATTCGACAAATCGTTGAACTATTTCTATACCAAATAGGAAACCACTACAACCTGCCTGATAGTCAAATCCCCATGCATTGATCAAACCCATTTTTTCCTGAATTATGTTTACGGTGGCAGGTACACGCATGTCGGGTGTTACGGTGGCTAAAAGCAATAAATCAACCTCTTCGGGTTTGGTGTTTGTTTTTTTCAAAAGTTCATCTATAGCCTTAATGGCCATGGTTGATGTAGCTCCTACTTTTAATATTCGTCTTTCCTTTATACCTGTTCTAGTCATAATCCACTCATCATTGGTATCTACCATGGTAGATAGCTCTTCATTGGTCATAACATAGTCAGGAACATATCCTCCTACACCGGTGATTACTGCTCTAATCATTTTTAGATTTATTAGTTCAAAGAACAAAGGTAAATGAAAAAAATTATTCGCATTTAATTCTTAAGGTTCATTTTTGGATATAAAACTATTGCAATTGAATATGTTAATCCAATTTATGAAATAAATCAATTAAATAATTTGTGGGGAATTCTCCTTGATAATTTAAAATATAATAATTCGCTTTATGCTTGTGCATAGGGTAGGCTAGGTAATAATTCAGTAAAGAATCTACATCGAGTCGGGATAAAGAAAGTTCAATGGTTTGGTCTTCATGGGTCAAGGATACCGCTTTAGGGATTTCTAGAAAAACATTAAAATATGAGGTAGTCCTATTAACAATACTTGTGGGTGGTTGTTTCACGTCATGGGGCTCGAATTTATTTTCATCAAATCGCAAGGGTAGGTCGAGATAGTTGTTGACTGCATTGACTACCGTCTCACTTGAGATATATTCGCCTACAAATTTACCTTGTGTGAGACCCAAAATTAAATGATATTTCTGCTGTTTAAGTTGATTCTCTAAATTAAATACTTCATCCGATTTTTGAATCAAAAGAAAATCAATAAAAATACTTCCTAGCTGATATCCATTTTGAACTTTTTCAAGATATTGTATAACGATAGGATTGTCAGTAATCAGTAACAATTTCATGTTTTAATACACATTTTAACCACAAAATAAGTCAAATAGTCGGCAAATATCCTCTAATTCACATAAAAAACAATACTTTTGGAACTTTTTTAATACAATTAGGGTTTAACCCAATGTTATAACAAAATCAAGAGTCTAGAAAATGCGCCAGTTAAAGATTTCAAAATCAATCACTAATAGAGAGAGTCAGTCAGTAGAAAAATATCTGCAAGAGATAGGCAGGGTAGAGCTAATAACGGCTGAAGAAGAAGTAGAATTGGCAAAAAGAATCAAAAAAGGCGATCAATTAGCTCTAGAAAAATTAGTCAATGCCAATCTGAGATTCGTAGTATCCGTAGCTAAGCAATACCAAAATCAAGGATTGACTCTCAACGACCTTATCAATGAAGGGAATGTAGGTTTAGTTAAAGCTGCGCAAAAATTTGATGAAACGAGAGGATTCAAGTTTATTTCCTACGCCGTTTGGTGGATTCGACAGTCAATCATGCAGGCTTTGGCTGAGCAATCGAGATTGGTACGATTGCCACTAAATAAAGTAGGTTCGCTTTCTAAAATCAGAAAAGCACTTATTCATCTCGAGCAAGAATATGACCGTGAACCAAGTGTGGAGGAGCTCTCTATTTATTTAGGAATTCCTCAACGAGAGATAGAGCAGACCCTTAAATTATCGTCAAGACATACCTCTCTAGATGCTCCACTAATCGAAGGAGAGTCTAGCTCATTATCAGATGTTCTGCAGAATGACAATGCTGACTTTGCAGATAGTCATATGGAATATATTGATTCTTTGCGAAAAGAAACAGAACGTTCTTTATCTACATTGACTTTCCGTCAACGTGAAATTGTAAAACTATATTATGGTATCGGTATCGATCACCCTATGAGCTTAGAAGATATTGGCGAGGAATTAGGTATTACTCGTGAGCGTGTCCGTCAGATTAAAGATAAAGCTATCGTGAAACTCCGTGCAGCTTCTCGCAGCAAGTTATTAAAGACTTATTTAGGATAGTTTTTAAAAAAATTGAGTAATATTGGTTCTTACATTCAATCGTGGGTTCCAAAATTTTATTCTTTCTTTTTAGTATTATTTTTTTCCAATCTGCCATCACGCAGAATGGATTGAGTTCTCAGCACAAATTAGGATTTTCCTTTACGCATGGCAGCCAATTAGCCTTGGATGTTAGCTATGATTATAAAGTGAATATAGCTAACATATATTATTTTAGGAAATTAATTTCTAAAAAGAATTGGGGTATCGATGCGCTGGTAAATCCACAGTTTGGGGTTAGTCAATTTCTGAGTAACCCTGCTGATAATATTGTTATTACTGGTCAGGAGATTGGGCTGAATGTTGGCGTTATGATTCGAAAGAATATAATTAAGGATAATCTTCATTTATATCTTACTGTTAGTGCAGGTCCACATTATATAAGCGAAGCTTTTCCAAGGCAGGCTCCTGGATTTATTTTTTCTGAATATGTTGTCCTTGGGTTTCTAGTTAAGTGTGATAGTAATCAAAGTCTATTTTTAGGTACAGGAATTCGTCACCTAAGCAATGCTCAATTAAAATCACCCAATAGGGGGATTAATAATTCAATATTTCAACTAGGTTTACAAATAAATTTGTGAAATAATCATTCAAGGTTTAATGAAATCCTTAAATGATTTACTAAAGTGTTTATTTATAAAAGGAAAGGGAAGTTCTTCCGGTAAACTACCCGTGACAATTCTTATACTTCTTACCGCTACCACATGGACAGGGGTCGTTTCTACCCACTCGGTTTTCCACTCGTATTGGTTCACGCTTAGGTGGATTCATGAGGTCATTTTCATTCGCACCGTAGTCATCATTTTCAAATGCACCACTATTCGATTGGATATCTCTTACCTTATTGGAATGTTGCACTTGACTTGTTGCTTTGAATTCCTTCTGTTCTTCCTTGAGTTTGTACTTGACCAGAAGCTGAGCTAGCATAAAGTTGGAATTCATAATCATTTTCTGAAACAGATCAAAAGCTTCTTTTTTGTAAATGACAATAGGATCTTTCTGCTCCCATACAGCATTTTGAACTGATTGTTTCAATTCGTCCATCTCTCGCAGATGTTTAGTCCACAGGTCATCAATATTAGATAATACAATCGATTTTTCTACATCTTTAGGTATCGATTGACCTTTGCTAGACAAGGCTTCAGAGAGTTTACAAAAGATATTAATTTCTTGACCATTAACTTCTATTGGTAGAATCACATTGATGATATGAGGCTGATTTTTAGCTATATTCTCAAATGCAGGATAAATGCTGGCTATCAAATCCTGTGCATTCTTTTTTCTATAATCGTGAATTTGATTCAGAAGCGTGTTATTCAGTTCATGTATGGTTTTAATTTCAAAATCACTTTCAGAGATAGGGCTTTCTATGCCGAAATACTGTAAAAGTTCAATATTGAAGTTTTCATAATCCTTTGTATCCTTATTATGTTTTACAATATCAGCGATGACATTGTAAATTATATTCTCTATATCTATCTGTAGTCTATCTCCAAAAAGGGCATTGCGTCTTCGTTTATAGATAACATCGCGCTGAGCGTTCATGACATCATCATATTCCAATAGTCTCTTACGCATGCCAAAGTGGTTTTCCTCTACCTTGGTTTGCGCCTTTTCTATTTGTTTAGTGATAAGTCCGCTTTCAATGACTTCTCCTTCCTTAAGCCCAAGAGTATCCATGACTTTAGAGATTCTATCGGAGCCAAAAATACGCATCAAGTCATCTTCTAGGGACACATAGAAAACAGATTCTCCTGGGTCTCCTTGACGACCAGCTCTACCGCGGAGCTGTCTATCTATCCTCCTAGATTCATGTCTCTCAGAACCTATGATAGCGAGTCCTCCAATCGCTTTGATATCCTCACTGATCTTGATATCCGTACCTCGGCCTGCCATGTTAGTTGCAATAGTTACTGCGCCAGCCTTTCCTGCTTCAGCTACAATGTCTGCTTCACGACTATGTTGCTTGGCATTTAAGACATTGTGCTTAATTTTTCGAATGGTGAGCATTCTGCTTAAAAGTTCGGATACTTCTACATTGGTGGTTCCTACGAGTACAGGTCGACCTGCTTCCTGATAAGCAACTATTTGATCTATGATAGCATTATACTTCTCACGCTTAGTTTTGTATATCAAGTCATTTCTATCCTTTCTAGCTATAGGTTTATTTGTAGGTACAGTTACCACATCTAGCTTATATATATCCCAAAATTCTTTAGCTTCTGTTTCTGCTGTACCAGTCATTCCCGCTAATTTGTGATACATGCGGAAATAATTTTGTAACGTGATGGTCGCCACAGTTTGAGAAGAAGCTTCTACTTTGACCCCTTCTTTGGCTTCGATAGCTTGGTGCAGACCATCGCTGTAGCGACGGCCTTCCATGATTCGCCCCGTATTTTCATCGACGATTTTTACCTTATTGTCCATGACTACATATTGTATGTCTTTCTCGAAAAGTGTGTAAGCTTTTAACAATTGAGTCACCACATGCAATCGCTCCGATTTTTCACGGAAATTTTGCATGATATCATTTTTCTTTTTCAGTTTTTCTTGCTGTGACAATTCAGACTTATCGACTCTACCAAACTCGGTACCTAAGTCAGGAATGACAAAAAAATCTTTTTCTTCTCCGCTAGCCGTGATCAATTCTATCCCTTTGTCAGTCAAACTCACAGAGTTATTTTTTTCATCAATGGTAAATAGCAAAGGTTCATCGACCTTGGGCATATCTTTTTGATTATCCTGTAGATAGCGACCTTCTGTTTTTAAGAGGATTTGTTTGCTTCCTTCCTCGCTCAGATAGCGAATCAATGGAGTATAACGAGGCAAGCCTCTATGAGCTCTTAATAAGGCCATACCACCGCCGGTATCTGTTAAGTCCCCTTCTGCTATGAGTGCTTTTGCTTCGTTAAATATTTTATTAACTATTTGTTTCTGCTGATCCATAATACGGGCTATACGAGGCTTTAGCATATTGAAAAGTACCTCATCTTTGTCCGTCATATCGACTCTACCAGAGATAATCAATGGAGTACGAGCATCATCTATTAATACGGAGTCTGTTTCATCTACTATAGCATAATGGTGTTTTTTTTGCACTAATTCTTCAGTAAATTCCACCATGTTGTCACGCAAATAATCAAAACCAAATTCATTATTCGTTCCATAGGTGATATCAGAATTGTAAGCCATTTTTCTTCTATCGCTATTCGGAGGGGTTTGGTCGATACAGTCAACTCTCAATCCTAAAAAATTAAATATAGGAGCATTCCATTCACTGTCTCTCAATGCCAGATAATCATTGACTGTAACTACATGCACTCCCAACCCAGTCAGCGCATTGAGGTAAACGGGTAGAGTAGCTACTAAGGTCTTACCTTCCCCCGTAGCCATTTCTGATATCTTACCTTGGTGCAGGGCTATCCCACCGATAAGCTGTACATCGTAATGAATCATATTCCAATGCACTTCATTGCCAGCCGCTTTCCAATGGTTTTGATAGGTCGCTTGATCACCATTTATAGTAACATGACCTTTTGAAACGGCTAGCTCACGATCAAGTTCATTCGCAGTGAGACTTAAGTTAATATTTTCTGTAAATCTTCTAGCAGTTTCCTTCACTACGGCAAAAGCTTCAGGCAGAATCTCCATTAAGACCTCTTCGAGGTGCTTATCTTTTTCCTTAACGAGCTCATCTATTTTATTCAGATATTTTTCTTTTTGTAAGACTTCTTCTTCCTCATTTGCCTTTTGCTTAAATTCGGCAATGGCACTATCAATATCTGAAACATAATCTGCTATTTTCGACTTAAACTCAGCTGTTTTAGCTCGCAACTGATCGTTTGATAGACCAGATAAGGTCTGATATATTTCGTTGATTTTTATAACCAATGGAGTGGCTGCTTTGACATCCTTGTCTTGTTTGCTTCCGCCCATAATTTTAGTCAAGGACTTGCTGAGTAGATTTAACATTCTATATTTTACTTACGATGAATAATTATTTTCGTGTGTTTTTTCATTGTCTGACCTCAAATCTCATTCATTATCTGGGAAATATGTCAGATTGTCTGAAAACGAGGTCGAAGCCAGTCTCAAAGTTGGCAAATTTATTAAATCTCTGCCTTTTTGCGGTTTAAATATTGGTAAAAATGGGAGACTTGGTTGAAAGTAGACAGAATCTCTAAATTATGGAAATCGACTATCTGCTGAAAATATAATCACCATTCATGTCTTTCCTTAAACCATTAGGGTTATAATTTGGAAACATTTTATAATCTAAGAAAAAGGACAAAGCTACAATAGTACCTATGACAACTACATTGAAAAGTAATTCTTCTTTGGTCTCAATTTTACGCATGTTTTGCAAAAAACTTAGCCCACTCATTATGCCACAAAATTTGTAAATAGGTTTATTTTAATTCCAAATTTCATAAATAACATAGAAGGATAATAGAGGAATAAATAATGCAAATAAAAGTACCCAAAGCTCACCAGACTCTTTCGTTAAATAAAATACTACCAGAAGCTTATATAAGGCTAATAATATTAATATTCCAATCAAGATGTTATTGTATACTCTATACTTATTCTTATTTTCTTTGGTAATTGTCTCATTAATTAAAAGTGCTACCGATTTTTTGTCGAAATATTGCTCAGTCAATTCATGATAAATTTCTTGGTCAGTTTTTCCATTATCTCTATTAGAAACAATGAATTGTTTGGCGGCTTTTCTGTCTAGCGATTTTTTTGTCATTGGTTGGATTCTTTCTTTGTATGATCTATTTTCTCAATATCCGCCCCACATACAAACCATACCATCCTAGAATCAAAAAGCAAGCTACTGCCACCCAGAATGAAGGGTGAATACCTTTCATATCAGCTAATTTGCCTTGAATAGGAGGAATTATAGCACCGCCAAGTATCATCATGATAAGAAAGGCGGAGCCCTGAGTGGTATATTTTCCCAAACCAGAAATAGCCATAGAAAAAATACTCGGCCACATGATAGAGCAGGCGAGGCCTCCGCTGAGAAAAGCATAGATAGCTACTTGTCCAGTAGTATGCAATCCTATCAGCATGGCTACTACGCCAAAAAAACTAAAAAATATCAGCGTTTTTGCAGCCTTATCTTGACTAAAATAAGCGACCAACATCTGAGCTGCTACACAAACCACATACCAGTAGAGCATTTCTATCTTGTGACCTGCAAGGAAGGTTAAGATTAAAACCACTCCAAATGCGATAAATGGAACAAAGAGTTTCAAACGATTTTTTATTATATCGGAGAATGAAAGTGCGGCTATTGCACCTGTCCATCTTCCTATCATCAAGCTCCCCCAATACATAGCTATAAATGGTGCGATAGCAGAAGCCTCATATCCTCCAAATTCAGGCTGCTTCAATAATTCTCCTAGATTGGAGCCAATGGCGACTTCTACTCCCACATAAATAAAAATGGCTATCATCCCAAAGGTCAATTGTGGAAATTGCATGGCTCCCCAGCCTTCCTTTTTCCGAGACGCAAGGAAATTAATAAAAGGCAGTCCTAGTATCACAATAGCTAAAGCGATTAATAACCATATAAAACGTGTTTTCTCCAAAACAGCTTTGTCTATTATAACTGAACTGGACTGATAGGTGGAGAAAATAGGGATAAAGCATGCTGCTAAAAGAACTGTAATTAGAATTAAACTTATCATAGCCTTATTCGAATTTTCAGGTACTTCGGAATTGACTTGATTTGGCACTTTAGACGAAAATCCAAAAAGTGCAGCTGCACCAAGGAATAATGCCCCTACAAAGGAATACAATATCATAACTTTTGATAGCGGTAAACTTTGTATCTGTTCATCACCTACTGCCTTGGCTGTACCAAATAATGCAAGTCCTACGACCAAAGGCCCAATAGTAGTGCCCAAAGAGTTGATGCCTCCGCCGAGATTAATTCTCGTGTTGCCTGTAGAGGGGTCGCCGAGTATAATAGCAAAGGGATTGGCACTAGTTTGCTGGAGAGAAAATCCTAGCGCTACCATAAATAATCCAAATAACATTTGCGGAAATGAATTTTGATGGACTGCAAAAATCATCGTGGCAGCTCCAAGGGCAGAAAAAAGCAGACCATAAATTATACTTTTCTTATATCCCCATGACCCCACGATATCTCTTTTCAATAAACTACTAAATATAAACAATAACAAAGCACCTATATAATAAGCAAAATAAAATGCAGTATCTACCAACTGACTTTGGAACTGGTCAAGATGAAATTTATGCTTACAAAATGGTATGAAAATACTATTGCCTGCCGCTATGAATCCCCAAAAGAAGAATACGGTGATGAGGGTAGTGAGGGCTGGGTAATTGGTGGACTTATTTTCAAATTGATTGAAATTTTCACTTGGAGACATTTTGGTATTTTAAAAGTTAAAAATTATTTGTAAATATCTTTTCGATGACCAAGCTCTAATACTAAAACTATTAGCACTTCATCTATTATATCATATAATATTCTGTAATCACCCGCACGAATTCGGTAACCCTCTCTGCCTTTCAATTTCTTATAACCCAAAGGTCTAGGATTCTTAGACAAACCTAAAATTGATTTTTTTAGCTTGGAATAGTGTGGATCATCAATTTTTTCAAGCGCTTTAACAGCTGCCTTTTCAATTTTGACTTGATACATTATTTGTTTCGAGTTTTTTCAATTTTAGAAAAAGCCTCTTCTGCACTCACAAATTGTTGCTTTCTTTTCTTTGCCTTATCATAATCTCTAATATCATCCAATTCTTCAAGTTCTTCCAATATCCAATTATAATCTTTAATGGACAATATGACCGAAATTGGTTTCCCTTCGGCGTTTGTAACAAGCTGTTTTTCTAAAATTTTCACTTTTTGACTTTCTTGCAAATATACTAAAATTAATTCATACTATATTTGCCAACATATGAGCGAAGATTTGTTTAAAAATATAATTTCCCACTCCAAAGAGTATGGTTTCATTTTTCCGTCTAGTGATATTTATGACGGTTTGAGTGCAGTATATGACTATGGTCAGAATGGAGTATTACTGAAAAATAATTTGAAAGAATATTGGTGGAAGTCTATGGTGCAGATGCATGAGAATATTGTAGGGATAGATGCTGCGATATTTATGCATCCTAGCACATGGAAGGCTAGTGGGCACGTGGATGCTTTTAATGATCCATTGATTGATAATAAAGACTCTAAAAAAAGATATCGAGCCGATGTCTTGATTGAAGATTATATGGCTAAGCTCGATGAGAAAATTGAAAAAGAAGTCGAGAAGTCAAAAAAGCGATTCGGCGATAGTTTTGATGAAAAATTGTTTCGAGAAACCAATCCTCGAGTTCTAGAAAATAAGACAAAACGAGAAGCAGTAGAGAGCAGATTTAAAAAGGCATTAGAAGATGCGGATTTTGCAGAAGTCAAGAAGATTATCGAAGATTGTGAGATCGTTTGCCCTGTCAGTGGTAGTAGAAATTGGACGGAGGTTCGTCAGTTTAATTTGATGTTTTCGACGCAAATGGGTTCGGTTGCCGAAGGTGCAGACACCATTTATTTGAGACCAGAAACTGCCCAAGGAATTTTTGTCAACTTTCTCAATGTCCTCAACACTTCACGTCAACGTGTTCCATTCGGTATAGCCCAAATAGGTAAGGCATTTCGAAATGAAATAGTGGCGCGTCAGTTCATCTTCCGTATGCGAGAATTTGAACAGATGGAAATGCAATTTTTTGTAAGACCAGGCACAGAAATGGAAGCATATGAATATTGGAAAAGTACGAGAATAAATTGGCATAAAAAATTAGGATTAGGAGAAGGAAAATATCGTTTCCATGACCATCTTAAGACTGCTCACTACGCGAATGCTGCCGTGGACATTGAGTTTGAATTTCCATTTGGAATTAAAGAGTTAGAAGGTATTCATTCAAGAACAGATTTCGACTTAAAACAACATCAAGAACTGTCTGGAAAGAAATTGCAGTATTTCGATCCAGAACTGAATGAGAGTTATATTCCTTATGTGGTGGAAACCTCTATAGGCCTAGATCGTTTATTCTTAGCGGTTCTTTCTGCAGCTTATTGTGAAGAAAAATTAGAAAATGATACGCGTATCGTTTTAAAAATCCCACCTGTCTTAGCTCCAAATAAGGTGGCAATTTTACCATTGGTGAAGAAAGACGGACTGCCAGAAAAGGCAAGGGAAATATTCAATATACTGAGAATATCTTATCATGTCTCATATGATGAAAAAGATGCCGTAGGAAGAAGATATAGACGACAAGATGCAATAGGTACACCATACTGTATAACTATAGACTATGAAACCTTTGAGGACAATATGGTTACTATACGTGAAAGGGATTCAATGCAGCAGGAGCGAATTTCAATTACTGATATAGAATCTTATTTGGCAGATAAATTGTCATGGAAAACATTACTGTTTTAACATCTAACATTATTTAATCACAACAATAAAATTATGAATATGTCGGCAATCCTACAAGAATTAAGAGAAGATGGAATTTTGATATTAACCATCAATCGTCCTGATGCATACAATGCTTTGAATAAGGCGTTTTTCGACGCTATGGACTCTATCCTCGATGACATATATTCCAATGAAAAAATAAAATCGGTCATACTCACTGGTAGCGGAGATAAGGCTTTCGCTGCGGGTGCTGATATCAAAGAGTTTTCTAGTTTCAACGAAAATCAAGCTAAAAAGTTGAGTCGTGACGGACAGAACGTAATGAATAGAATGGAGAACTGCCCTAAACCTATTATTGCAGCTGTCAATGGTTTCGCTTTGGGTGGTGGATGTGAATTAGCTATGTGTTGTCATATACGAGTAGCTAGCGACAGCGCCCTTTTCGGTCAACCAGAAGTTAATTTGGGTTTGATACCAGGCTACGCAGGTACTCAGCGATTAGTGCAACTCATAGGCAAAGGCAAAGCCATGGAATATCTCATGACAGCTGACAATATGAAGGCGGACGAAGCACATAGACTAGGTTTGGTTAATTATGTAGTAAGCAAAGATGAGTTGATGACTAAATGTATTGAACTAGCAACTAAAATAAATTCTAAAGCTCCATTTGCCATAGGGAAAATAGTCGAATGTGTACAGTCTTATTTTAAAGATGGACCTGTTGGCTTTACTACGGAGACGAATTGCTTTGCAGAATGTTTTGAAACCGAAGATTTCAAAGAGGGGGTAGCTGCTTTTATGGAGAAGCGAAAAGCTGTTTTTACTGGTAAGTAAATTGCGAGTTTCTAGTTGCTAGTTACTAGATTTGTTACTTAAAATAAAAAATATGAGTAATTTTAAAAAATTATTAGTTTGGAGCAAGGCTGTTAGTTTTGTAATAGTAATTTATAAAGTTTTATCAGAATTTCCACAAAGTGAGTTATATGGATTGACAAGTCAAATTAAAAAAAGTGCAATATCAATTCCTTCAAATATAGCAGAAGGTTCCAGTAATCGCTCCGTCAAAGAATTTGATAGATTTTTGTGTATCGCATTAGGTTCATCGTTTGAATTAGAAACACAGTTAATTATTGCCTTTAATTTGGAGTTTATAAATGAACACACTCATTCGGCTCTAAATGAAAAACTAGGAGAGATTCAAAAAATGATTGTTTCTTTTCAAAAGACTTTGAATAAAACTAAAAACTTATAACTAATAACTAGAAACTAAAAATAATGTCATTCGACCCTAATGCTCTCGGCCTAGATAATGGTAATTTATATGGACTTCCATCTACTTTCAAAGATGCAGAGGTTATAGTATTCCCAGTTCCGTGGGATGTGACAGTGAGTTATGGCGATGGCACTAGCTTGGCACCTGAACTTATTCGTGAAGAGTCTATGCAAGTAGATCTTTATGATTTAGAATTTGGAAATTTTTGGGAGAAGGGAATTTTTTATTTAAAGTCATCTCCAGTACTACTTGAAAAATGCATTAAACATAGACAATACGCAGTAGAAGCTATTAAACTGCAAGAAAAAGGGAGAACCGTCGAAGACAGTTTTACGCTCAAAAATAATACGGAACTCATTAACCAAGCCTGTGAGGAAATGGTAGACTGGGTTTATAAGGAATGTTCAAAGATACTGAACGAAGGTAAAAAATTGGTATTACTTGGAGGCGATCATTCTACGCCATTAGGCTATTTAAAGGCTTTGAGTGAAAAATTTAAAGATTTCGGGATATTACAAATAGATGCACATTGTGATTTGCGGGAGGCTTATGAAGGATTTACCTATTCACATGCATCTATTATGTATAATGCGTTGAAATTCGAAAATGTAAAGAGCTTGACACAAGTAGGTATTCGAGATTTTTGTGAAGAAGAAAAAGATTTTGCTAAAAAATCAAAGAAAAAAGTCAATATTTTTTATGATAGAGATATCAATTATCATATGTTCGAAGGCAAAGGTTGGAGAACGATTTGCGATGAAATAGTCAAGACTTTACCTAAAAATATTTATATCAGTTTCGATATCGATGGTTTGCAGCAAAAATATTGCCCGAATACTGGGACGCCCGTAGCAGGTGGGCTAGAAGTCGATCAAGTTTTCTATCTCTTCAACCATGTAAAAAAAGCGGGTAAAAACATTATTGGTATGGATCTCAATGAGGTGGGCAATGACGTGTGGGATGCTAATGTAGGAGCTAGAGTTTTATATAGAATGATAGGCACATGGATAGCAGATTAAACTCCTAGTTTTTAAGAGTATCTAAATAAATAAAAAGTATGCGTTATTTGATTTTTATTTTAGCTCTAATAATAAGCTCCCAATGCTTTGCTCAGAAGTCGAAAAAAATAAATAAAAAATTAGAACTTCTTTCTCCCACTTTTCGAAAGATTGATTCTTTGACTAATGGTAATATTCAAGTAACAATTATAGATAGAATTTCAAAGAATAAAATTCAAGAGGAACAATTTAAAGACACCATAAAAGATGGTATGTGTGTCTATTATTTTAGTAATGGTAAACCTAGGGAAGTCATTTACTACAGGCTTGGTAAGAAGGATGGAATTTACAAAAGTTTTTTTGAGAATGGCAAGCTAATTATCGCTGGTTACTATAAAGAGGACAAAGAGGATGGTGTATTTACCTACTATTTTTCTAATGGAAACAAACAAGCTATCAAAGAGTATAAAATGGGTGCTGACGAAGGTGGAATAGCTATGTTTGACTCTACTGGAGTTAAGTTAGTTGATGGTGCATATAAAAATGGAAAACGTCATGGCTATTGGCAAGATTTTTTTAATAATGGTAAACCTAGGTTGGCTGCTTATTTCAAGAATGGCGAGTACGAAGGTCCTTATACTGATTATTTCGAAAATGGACAAGTTCATGTGAAAACCTATTTTCTCAATGGAAAGCAAGAAGGACAGCGTATGGAGTTTGATTCGCTAGGTACACCAGTAAAAAGAGTTACCTTTCGCTATGGTACAGAAGCTGGCAGTTTTGAAAACTATTACCCCAATGGCAAGGTGATGGAAAACGGATACTACTCCCAAGCTAAATTGCATGGTAAATATAAAAAATTTTATGATGATGGAAGGGTTATGGAAGAAGGCGAATACAATATGGGCAATAAAATTGGGAAGTGGTTTAGCTATGATAAAAATGGCAATAAAACCAAAATAAAATTTTAAATGAATCACTTTATTGAGATTTATAGTTTCATAACATCTCAACCCCTCAACCCCTCAACTTCTAATAACTAATGAATCATTTACAAGAGAAACTTGAAAAAATTAAACTCATACTATTGGATGTCGATGGGACTATGACCGATGGCGGTATTTATGTATTGCCCGATGGTTCGCAAATCAAGCGCTTTTTTGCTCAAGATGGCGAGGGTATACGCCGAGCGATAGAAGCTGGATTTGAAGTAGGTATTATCAGTGCTGCAGGATTGGCTAAAGATATAATACAACAAAGAGCCAAAATTTTGAACATAACTCGAGTTCATGCAGAAAGAAGTAGCAAGGTAGAAGTAGCCAAGAAGTGGGCTACGGAACTAAATTTACTTCCTGAGGAAGTCGCATATATGGGAGACGATATCATTGATGCAGAGGTCATGCAATGGTGTGGATTAGCCTGTGCACCAAAGTCTGCGCACAAATCAGCTTTAGCGGTGGCAGATTATATTACAGAAAAGGAGGCTGGGTATGGCGCTGTACGAGAGTTTATGGATTTAATTATGGAGGCAAATTAAATTTATATTGAGCTTAGTTAAATTATTAAATTTGTTCTTGAATTTCTTTTTTCTTTCATAATTTAAATCGTTTAATTATGCACAATCTTTTCTTAATATTAGTAGTGAGTGTTTTTCTCACATTGGGGTCTTGTAGTAGTAATAATTCTTCAGGTTCAACTGGCATACCAAATGCTAATCTCAGCATGCGAGTTGATGGCAGGTTATTTACCTCAAATAAGGGTTTCGGTATTTATAACGAAAATACAATAACAGGTACGATAATTAAGTCAGTTGGATTTGGGCACAATGCAGAAGTGAACGAGGAATCCATAGAATTACAATCTGGTTCGGAGGTTACTCCTGGAGTTGTATTTACCTTCAAAAGTGCTACCCCTTTAACTGGTGCGCTCAATTCAGCTATTTATAAAAAAGCAAATACAACTTCTACAAGTAATGCTTACACAGTGGCTGCTTTAACTGGAAACGCTAAATCTAGGTTTACTTATAAAATCATTCGAATTTTTGATAATCCAGCAGGTGTTACCGGTAAATCAGTTGAATTCGATTTTTCAGGTGTAATCTATAAAAATAATAATGCGAATGACTCTGTAGTAATTACAGAAGGCACTGTGAGATATTAATTTGATTTAGCTACTAAAATTCCTTCAATTTAATCTTTTAAGAGAATTTAGAAATGGAGTATGTAATTTTTTTTATTGATTTCAGTAAAGTTCTTTATGTTCGCAAGTATTAAAAAATCAATAAATAATGGGTACATTTGTAATTACAAAAAGAAAAGATGGAGATTTTCAGTTTAATCTAAAGGCTGGTAATGGTCAGGTAATCCTAACCAGTGAAGGCTATTCTTCCAGAGCTGCGTGCGATAATGGCATCGAAAGTGTCAAGAAAAATTCGCAAGATGATGGCAGATTTGAAAGAAAAGAAAGTTCGAATGGCAAACCTTTCTTCAATTTGAAAGCCTCCAATGGTCAAGTCATAGGAAAGAGTGAATTGTACGAGTCTTCTGCTTCGATGGAAAATGGCATAGAATCTGTCAAGAAAAATGCCCCTGAAGCAACAATTAAAGAGGACTTGGAATAAGTTAATGTAAATTTAATCTAAGTTTAAACGTCAATTAACCTGTAGATTTACAGCTGTTTAAGATATGTTTAATCTCTAATTATTGATTCCCATACGACTAAGTGGCACAAAAGTGCCTCCTAATTCTTTTTTATTCTAAATAGTTGATTAAATGATATTTATATTAGCTAAATGCTCACCTAGTTCAACTTACATTTGTTTTTTAAAACTAGAGTTTAAAATCTCTTGTTAATTACTTGGTATAACTAATACATCCTTCATTTTCAGCCTAAATATTAGATATTCAATGAGATAGTGC
Organism: Chitinophagales bacterium; assembly: GCA_016787225.1. Classification (NCBI taxonomy): domain Bacteria; kingdom Pseudomonadati; phylum Bacteroidota; class Chitinophagia; order Chitinophagales; species Chitinophagales bacterium. Next base: position 16,745 of record JAEUUY010000005.1, on the reverse strand, counting down.
TCGTCCATTATGCAGGATGGATGATTTTTATTATAGATTTTTCGTTTTCACATTCAAGTTAAAATCTAAGGTAATTAAATACCGGTAGTAAAAAAAATAATATATATTTGCATTTCAATTTTATTAACTCATTTTCAAAGATAAAATCAATTCATTTAAATAATTTCTTATGAAAAAACTCTTACTCAGCTTCTTTTGTCTGACATCGGTTGTCTCTTTAATGGCTCAAGACAAAAATGTAGGTATCAACACCTCTACACCACATGCTTCGGCAGCTTTAGATGTCGTAGATACAGCAAAAGGGGTGCTCTTCCCTCGAATGACAATGATGCAAAGGAATGCAATTCCTACTCCAGCTACAGGTCTCTTGATATGGCAGACAGATGGTATTAGTGGGTTTTACTTTTACGATGGTTTAGCCTGGATCAAGCTAAAGGAAATCGATGCGACAACGAGTGTCAAAGGTATTGTTCAATTAGCTGGCGATTTGACAGGAACGGCAGGTTCGCCTACTATAGCTAATGGAGCAGTAACAACTGTTAAGTTATCTGATAATGCAGTCACAACCATAAAAATGATGGATGCAAGTGTTACTACAGTGAAATTGGCTGATGGTTCTGTTACAAATGCTAAAATAGCTAATAATGCAGTGGATTCATTTAAGATTTTAAATGGATCAATCAATACAACTAAGATTAGAAGTGGTGGTAATAATAGAGTTTTGGTTACAGATGGAACAGGAAATGTAGTTTGGTTAAATAGAACAGACTTAGCTGGTGTGGCAGATCTTGCTACAATAATTGGTGAGGGTACTACGGCTAATCCATATAGAGTAAATGATTTAGGAATCGTTACGGCAAAGATAGCAAATAGTGCTGTAACCACTGCAAAGATAGCCGATGCAAATGTAACCACTGCAAAAATAGCCGATGGAAATGTGACTACTATTAAGATAGCGGATGCGAATGTAACAACTCCTAAGATAGCTGATAATGCTATTACAACTGCTAAAATAGCAAGTGGGGGTAATAGTAAGGTTCTTGTAACAGATAATATTGGTAACGTAGCTTGGTTAAATAGAAGTGATTTTGCTGGTATTTCAGATAATATTTCTGTGGAGGGTGATGGCACGACTGCAAATCCATACAGAGTGAAAGATTTAGGCATTGTAACTGCTAAGTTAGCAGCTAATGCTGTTACCAATGCAAAGATAGCTGATAATGCCATAACTGGCAACAAGATTCAAGACGGACAAGTAGATTCAGCTGATATTGCGGCTAATGCTATAAGAACTAGTCATATTAACAATGGAGCAGTAACAAATGCTAAAATAGCAAATCCAACTGTTGGTCATGCTGTCGGGACACTAGGTACAGATGTAAACTATTCGTCAACTACCACTACTCTCGGTGGATCTACCACATTAAATATTCCTAATGCCTCAGCTACAAACAGAGGAGCTTTAACTTCTTCAGATTGGACAACCTTTAACAACAAATTAGGAACGACACTCCCATCAACAAATATATGGGTGGGTAATGCTTCTAGTGTGGCTACAGCTGTGAGTATGGCAGGTGATGCTACTATTTCAAATACAGGTTTGTTGACTATTTCTAATAATGCAGTGACGACTCCTAAAATTTTAGATGGACAAGTAACTAATGTTAAATTGGCAAATTCTACAATCAGTAATGCTGTGACTAGTGCAAACGCAGCAGACATTACTGTAAACGCGAGTACAGCACTTGGAGGAACTACTACTATTAATATACCAAATGCTTCTGGTACGCAGCGTGGTGCTTTGACATCAGCAGATTGGAATACATTCAATAATAAGTTAGGTACAGCATTAGCTTCAGCTAATATCTGGGTAGGTAATGCTTCAGCAATAGCTACACCAGTAACTTTATCAGGTGATGCTACTATGACCAATACAGGTGCATTAACAATATCAAACAACGCTATTAATACTGCGAAAATTCAAGATGGTCAAGTGACGAATGTTAAACTTGCAAATTCTTCTGTTGGTCAAACTTTAGGAACTGCGGGAACTGATCTTAATTATTCTTCTGCTACTACTACACTTGGTAGCTCTACTACATTAAATGTACCAAACGCGTCAGCGACTTCTAGGGGTGCTTTGACTTCTACGGATTGGACAACATTCAATAATAAATTGGGAACAACGCTTCCATCTGCTAATATATGGGTAGGTAATGCCTCAGCTGTAGCTACTCCTGTAGCTATGTCAGGAGATGCTACTATGGCGAATACCGGAGCACTTACAATTAGTAATAATGCGATAACAAGTGGTAAAATTGCCGACAATGCAGTTGTTACTTCTAAAATTCCTGATGGACAGGTGACGAACGTTAAACTTGCTAACTCTACGGTAGGACAAACCATTGGCACTGGCGGAACAGATATTACTTATTCTTCAGCCACTACAGCACTCGGAAGTTCTACAACATTAAATATTCCGAATGCTTCAGCTACCTCTAGAGGAGCATTGACATCAGCAGATTGGACAACGTTTAATAATAAATTAGGTACAATCTTAAATTCAGCTCGTGTTTGGGTAGGTAATGGGTCAAATGTGGCTACAGCAGTAGATTTAAGTGGAGATGTTACCATAAATAATGCAGGTGCTGTCACTATCTCAAACAATGCGGTTAATAGTGCCAAAATAGCAGATGCAACGATTGTGGCAGCTGATTTAGCAAGCAATTCAGTAGAAACTGCTAAAATAGTAGATGCCAATGTAACCAATGCTAAATTAGCTAATGGTTCTGTCGACTCTGCAAAAATCGCTGCTGGTTCTATTCGTAATTTACATATAGCTGCGAATGCTATTGATACTTCTAAAATTAGAAGTGGTGGTATTAATAAAGTATTGAGTACAGATGGTTCAGGAAATGTGGTTTGGGAAACGAAAGTGATTCCTCTACCTGCTACAACCACTACATTAGGTATGGTTCAATTAGCTGGTGATTTAGGCGGTGTAGGTACTACAGCCGCTGCTCCAGTGATTACTGATACTGCTATTACGACGAACAAACTTAGAAACTCAAGTGTAACGGAAGTAAAAATAGCAAATAATGCTATAACAAATCCTAAAATTCAAGACGGAGCTGTAACAGTATCTAAAATAGGTGACCTTCAAGTGAGAACTGCTAAAATCGATGATTTAGCTGTTACTACAGGTAAGATTGATAATTTAGCCGTTACTACCGCAAAGATTGCTGATTTGAATGTAACAACAGGTAAAATAGCAGACGGAGCCGTGACTACTGGTAAAATAGCAGATGACAATGTCACAAGAGTGAAAATTGTAAACTCTGCGGTTGATACAAGCAAAATTCAGAGTGGAGGTAATAATAAGTTATTGTCTACGAATGCATCAGGGACTGTAACTTGGTTAAGTAAAGATAGTTTAGGTGCCATAGCCGATCAGATTACAATTCAAGGGAAAGGTACTGCAGCGGATTCATTTAAAGTAAAAGATTTAGGAATATCCACAGCGAAGTTGGCAGATGCTGCGGTGACTACAATAAAAATTGCTGATGCGAATGTGACCACTGCTAAAATTGCTGATGCGAATGTGACCACTGCTAAAATTGCAGATAACGCTGTGACTACAGCCAAGATATTAGATGCGAATGTAACCACGGCTAAAATTGCAGACAATGCCGTTACTACAGCCAAGATTTTGGATGCGAATGTGACTACAGCAAAAATTGCTGATGCGAATGTAACCACGGCTAAACTTGCAAATGATGCCGTGACTACAGTAAAGATATTAGATGCGAATGTGACCACTGCAAAGATTGCAGACAACGCCGTTACCACCGCCAAGATACTGGATGCCAATGTGACTACAGCTAAAATAGCCGATGCCAATGTGACTACAGCTAAAATAGCTGATGCGAATGTAACCACTGTTAAACTAGCAAATGATGCTGTGACTACAGTAAAGATATTAGATGCGAATGTGACCACTGCAAAGATTGCAGACAACGCCGTTACCACCGCCAAGATTTTAGATGCCAATGTGACTACAGCTAAAATTGCTGATGCAAATGTAACGAGACCGAAGATTGCAAATTCCGCGGTTGATACAAGCAAGATTCAAAGTGGCGGTAATGATAAGATATTGACTACAAATAGCTCAGGAGTCGTAACATGGTTAAATAAAGGTAGCTTACCAGTAATCTCTGACAATATTTCTGTACAAGGTACTGGTATAGTAGGTGATTCATTGAAGGTAAAAGATTTAGGTGTATCTACAGCGAAGTTGGCAGATGCTGCGGTAACTACAATAAAAATTGCAGATGCCAATATTACAACTGCAAAAATCCTAGATGCGAATATAACGACAGCAAAAATTGCAGATAATGCAGTAACTACTGCAAAAATCTTAGATGCGAATGTAACAACAGCTAAAATTGCTGATAATGCTGTCACCACAGCTAAAATAGCTGATGCAAATGTGACTACAGCTAAATTAGCTGATGCGAATGTAACCACCGCTAAAATTGCAGATAACGCTGTGACTACAGCCAAGATATTAGATGCGAATGTAACCACGGCTAAAATTGCAGACAACGCCGTTACTACAGCCAAGATTTTGGATGCGAATGTGACTACAGCAAAAATAGCTGATGCGAATGTAACCACAGCTAAACTTGCAAATGATGCCGTGACAACCGTTAAGATATTAGATGCGAATGTGACCACTGCAAAGATTGCAGACAATGCCGTTACTACCGCCAAGATACTGGATGCGAATGTGACTACAGCAAAAATAGCTGATGCAAATGTAACGAGACCGAAGATTGCAAATTCCGCGGTTGATACAAGCAAGATTCAAAGTGGCGGTAATGATAAAATATTGACTACGAATAGCTCAGGAGTCGTAACGTGGTTAAATAAAGGTAGCTTACCAGTAATCTCTGACAATATTTCTGTACAAGGTACTGGTGTAGTAGGTGATTCATTGAAGGTAAAAGATTTAGGTGTATCTACAGCGAAGTTGGCAGATGCCGCAGTGACAACAATAAAAATTGCTGATGCCAATATTACAACTGCAAAGATTGCAGATGCGAATGTAACCACAGCTAAGATTGCAGATAACGCCGTAACTACAGTTAAAATATTAGATGCCAATGTGACTACAGCTAAAATTGCAGATAATGCGGTAACAGGAATTAAGATATTAGATCAGACAGTAGACTCAGCAGATATCAATGCTGGAGCAATTAGAACTTCTCATATTGCTACTGCAGCAGTAACAACATCGAAATTAGCTGACTTAAGTGTCTCTAATGATAAACTTCAAAATGGTTCGGTTACTACTACAAAGATTGCTGATGATGCGATAACTTCTGCAAAAATTGTTGATGCTGCAGTTACAGTCACAAAAATAGCTGATGCAAATGTAACGAGACCGAAGATTGCAAATTCGGCAGTTGATACAAGTAAGATTCAAAGTGGCGGTAATGATAAGATATTGACTACAAATAACTCAGGAGTCGTAACGTGGTTAAATAAAGGTAGCTTACCAGTAATCTCTGACAATATTTCTTTACAAGGTACTGGTGTAGTAGGTGATTCATTGAAGGTAAAAGATTTAGGTGTATCTACAGCGAAGTTGGCAGATGCCTCAGTGACAACAATAAAAATTGCTGATGCCAATATTACAACTGCAAAGATAGCCGATGCGAATGTTACTACAGCTAAACTAGCAAATGATGCTGTAACAACCGTAAAAATATTAGATGCGAATGTAACTACTGCAAAAATTGCAGATAATGCTGTCACCACTGCTAAAATAGCTGATGCGAATGTGACCACTGCTAAAATAGCTGATGCGAATGTAACCACGGCTAAAATTGCAGACAATGCCGTTACTACAGCCAAGATTTTGGATGCGAATGTGACTACAGCAAAAATAGCTGATGCGAATGTAACCACGGCTAAACTTGCAAATGATGCCGTGACAACCGTAAAGATATTAGATGCGAATGTGACCACTGCAAAGATTGCAGACAACGCCGTTACCACTGCCAAGATATTGGATGCGAATGTGACTACAGCTAAAATAGCTGATGCCAATGTGACTACAGCTAAAATAGCTGATGCGAATGTAACCACCGCAAAAATTGCAAACGATGCTGTGACCACAGTAAAGATATTAGATGCGAATGTGACCACTGCAAAGATTGCAGACAACGCCGTTACCACTGCCAAGATTTTGGATGCGAATGTGACCACAGCTAAACTAGCTGATGCGAATGTAACCACCGCAAAAATTGCAAATTCCGCAGTTGATACTAGCAAGATTCTAAGTGGCGGTAATGATAAAATATTGACTACGAATAGCTCAGGAGTTGTAACATGGTTGAACAAAGGTAGCTTACCAGTAATCTCTGACAATATTTCTGTACAAGGTACTGGTATAGTAGGTGATTCATTGAAGGTAAAAGATTTAGGTGTATCTACAGCGAAGTTGGCAGATGCTGCGGTGACAACAATAAAAATTGCTGATGCCAATATTACAACTGCAAAGATAGCCGATGCGAATGTAACTACGGCTAAACTAGCAAATGATGCTGTAACAACGGTAAAAATATTAGATGCGAATGTAACTACTGCAAAAATTGCAGATAATGCTGTCACCACAGCTAAAATAGCTGATGCCAATGTGACTACAGCTAAATTAGCTGATGCGAATGTAACCACCGCAAAAATTGCAAATGATGCCGTGACTACAGTAAAGATATTAGATGCGAATGTAACCACTGCAAAAATTGCAGATAATGCTGTGACTACAGTTAAGATATTAGATGCCAATGTGACTACAGCTAAACTAGCCGATGCTAATGTAACTACAACTAAACTAGCTGATGCGAATGTAACCACCGCAAAAATTGCAAACGATGCCGTGACCACAGTAAAAATATTAGATGCGAATGTGACCACTGCAAAGATTGCAGACAATGCCGTTACCACCGCCAAGATTTTGGATGCGAATGTGACCACTGCAAAGATTGCTGATGATGCCATAACTACTTTAAAGATTCTGAATGCCAATGTAACCACATCCAAAATAGCTAATGCTGCCGTAGATACTACCAAAATAGCTGCAAATGGAAATAATAAAGTGCTAGCAACTGATGGTACCGGTGTTGTACGTTGGATTGATAAGACAGCTGTAGGAACTTCAGTTAGCGATAATATAACTATAACTGGTACAGGTGCTGTAGGAGATTCATTAAAAATAAAGAATGGTGGAGTAGACTCTGCCAAGATAGCTTCGAGTGCAGTTAAAACTATTCATTTGACAGATTCAAGTGTAACAAATGCTAAATTGAAAAATGGCGCTGTTGACTCTGCCAAAATCGCTGCAAACGCTGTCAATCCAGTTCATATTAAAGGGGATGCGAATAAAATACTAGTTTCTACTAGTGGCACAACTACTTGGGTTGAGAGATTTGCTCCACAAGAAACTGCAACAGGAGCTACTTATACTATTTCAGCTAGTGCTTCGAATTACTTGATTGTGCAGGTTGTTAATACCTCTGGCGGAACAACTACTGTAAATGGTCTTTATGGAATTCTTGTAGGTAAAACAGGTACCTTTATAAGTAGTGGAACAGGTTGGATATTAGTTGGCGTTACTCCTTAATTAAATTAGAAAAGAAAGACGAATAAAAATTCTTGTTAATCATTCTAATTTAAAGAAAATGAAAAAATTAATTATTATACTCACAACAGCAATATCTGGGCATTTAGTTGCCCAGACATTGTTCTCTAATGGTGCCAATATAACTATTAATGGTGCTAGCGTTCAGGTAAATGGTTCTGTGCTAAATAAGGGTATGCTGGATGTGAAACAAACATCCAATATTGTAGTAACTGGTAACATAAATAATCAAGGCAAGATCTCCAATGATGGTCATATCGATTTGTATGGAAATATTTGGAGTACAACAAAGATTGACAATCCTCTCTTTGGTTCATGGGCATTCAACGGTACTGCTTCTCAAGAGATTACGTCTGATTCTGCATTTATAGCTAAGGATATATTTTTCTCAAATCCTAGCGGTTTTAAAATTAGTGTAATGAATGATATCAAGGTAACAAATGCCTCTAATTTTGCACGTGGGATACTAGAAATGCTCAATGCTACTAAAATGAGATTCGGACCAAGTGCTAGTCACTTTAATAGTTCTGATACTAGCCATGTAAAAGGGGTGGTAGCTAAGGAAGGGACAGGTAGTTTCAATTACCCTGTTGGAACAGGTGTTAAGTTGCAGGATATATCTATTAATGCTTCTTCTAATCCTTCTGCCATTCAAGTAGGTTATAAAACAGGAGATGCAGGTTCTGCTCTTTTCGGTATCACTGGTCCGCAAACTACTCCATTACAATCATACAATACAGCTGAATATTGGCAAATGTCGAGTGGTGGAGCACAGGGTACAGTTGTAATGACACACGATGCGCATAATGCACTCACCATTCCAGCTTTAGCAGATGTAAGAGTGGGTAGAAAAGATGGCTCACAATGGCTAAATCAAGGTGGTGTGGCAACGGGATCAATTTCTTCGGCTACTGTTGAAAGTTTGAGTAGTAATTTAGATGGTGATTTTACATTAGGTATTGTGAAAAAGGATATAATGGTTTCTATCTTTAACCCTAGTGGAAAGACCAGTATTTGTAATAAGGATACCTTGACCATTATAGCTCGCAGAGTTCTTGGCATCAACGAATTTCCGACTTCGACTACCTTTACTATGAGTCCATTAAGTGCAGTCATTAAGGTTAATGATACGACATTTAAACTATTCCCAAGTACCACTACACAATTTACATTGACTGGTACAGACCAAAATAACTTAATGGGTATAGTGAATTTCAACCTTGTAGTCAATCAATTACCAATTGTAACTGCTGCTATAAAGAATCCATTAGTTTATAATGGTGTTCCTTTGAATATTTGGCCAAAGGATAACCCGATTGAACTAATAGCTACAGGAGCTACAAGCTACGCTTGGTCTCCATCTACTTTTGTCAATACGGGTATAAATAGCGCTACCTTGATAGCAACCCCTGCAAACCATATTACTTATAATGTAACAGGTACTGATAATAACGGTTGCAAGAATACCTCCTCTGTTGAAGTACGTGCATTTATAGTAAAAACAGAAAATCTTAGCTCTTGTACGAATATAACCTGGAGAAATCGCACTATTGCGAAGACAGGGACCTATGGAGATACTATTACTGCTTCAAGCGTAGATACTATATTCCTTTTGAATTTTGTTTCGAATGCAGTGAATGTGGGTATAGCTATGGAAAATGGCAAACTCGCTTCTACCTGTATGGATTGTAAATCTTATCAATGGTATTCATGTAGACCAGATGGTTCTTTTACCCCTATTGAGAATGGTACGTCTCGAATTCTTAATATTACTACCATAGGTAATTATTCTGTAGAGGTGTCAAATGGGCTTTGTTCAGCGAAGTCTCCTTGTATGTCTAATTCTACATCTGCTATAGCCTCTCCTAATATTTTTGAAGGTATAGCTGTTTATCCTAATCCTTTTACCGATAATATAACAGTACATTTAGATAAGGATCCAGTTAGTGCCTATATTCAAATTGTAGATATGAATGGTCGTGTGGTGCATACGAAAAGAGTAACTGGAGTTTCAGAGACAAGGTTGAATCTATCAACCCTTGCGAATGGAAGCTATTTTATTCAGATAGTATTTGATAAAAAGGATAAGAATATGTATTATACTAAAATTGTCAAAGAGTAATATGTTGTAAAAGGCTTATTCTATTTAACTTTAATAAGCCTTTTTTTTATCTAGTTATCAGCGTAAACTTAAATTCAATAATGAAATGAGCATCAAATTAATGTATTTTCTTTCTACCTAAGAAACATTAATTTTTTGGAGATCGAAAGTGATTAATAAAAATCAAAATATAAACACATGAAAAATGTAATTTTCTTATTAATACTTGGCTTTAGTTTAACTGTTAAAGCTTCAGGTGATTCAGTTATTAAGAAGAACTATTATGGAGGTACTCGGTATTCGGTTCGAACGGATGTTAATTTTATGAACGTAACGGGTCGTACTGGATTTAATGGTGTAGGGTTTAATGCCAGCGGACAGTTCGATTACAACCTAACGGATCAGGCTTTTGTAGGTATTTACGGGGGGTATGCCAGTGATATGGCTACCAAGGATCGATTTTTTATTGTCGGTGATAAAGTATTTAATTTTACAACCTCTCAATTAGCGTTTTTTGGAGTCGCTGCGGGATATACTATTTGGCGAGAAGGTAGATTTAATGTAACACCAGACCTTAAAGTTGGATTAGGTTATTTTCAAGTTGATGAAATCAATGCGAATTTAAATAATAGTTTCAAGTTAAAGAGGAGTCTTATTATGGTTACACCTCGATTAAATTGTGGATTCTTGATAGGTAGGAATATCGAACCAGGTCTAAGTTTTTCCTACCTAATACCGCATTCAGTAAATGGAGACATTAGCGACTACCAATTGAGAAATATGAGTGCAGGGATGTATTTAAAAGTACGTTTTTAAATAATATATTTCTGTATTACACATTTATAAAAAAAATGGCTTCTCATTGAGAAGCCATTTTTTTTATAAATGCTAAGCCGCATCGTTGCCTCCACCTAGTCTGGGAGCAATTAGTTTTTTCCAGATAAAAATAATCAAACATGCACCGACCACACTAGCTATGAGACTCATAATATTATTATCCTCATAGAGTCCTAATTTGTTAAAGGCAAATCTACCTACAAAAGAGCCTATAATACCGAAAGTCAATGTTCCCCATATACCACCTGGTTCTTCTCCTGGCATAATTTTTCCAGCAATAAATCCAGCGACTAAGCCTAACAAAGGTGTTGAGATAAGATGAAAATCAATCATAATTTTTTAAATTTAAGGGTTAATATTACAAATATAGGCTTCTATTTGAATATTGCATAAAAAAACCGCTCAAGGTAGAGCGGTTTTAAATAGATTGTATACTTTATTAGTACTTATAAATAAAATGCAGACTTGATTTTATCTACAAAGTCTAACTTTTCCCATGTAAATAACTCTACTTCAATGGTTTTTTCGTTATCTTTACCTTTATTGAATGTCTTTTTAATTACTTCGTTTTTACGACCCATATGTCCATATGCAGCAGACTCGAGGTACATTGGGTTTCTGAGTTTCAATCTTTGCTCTATAGCATATGGTCTTAAATCAAAAATCTCTTCTATTTTTCTTGCAATTTCACCATCATTCATTTGTACCTTGCTAGTACCATAGGTATTGATATACAATCCACATGGCTTGGCTACACCTATTGCATAAGATACCTGAACCAATACCTCATCACATAACCCAGCAGCAACCATATTCTTGGCGATATGTCTAGTAGCATAGGCCGCACTTCTATCTACCTTGCTTGGATCTTTACCTGAAAATGCACCACCTCCATGCGCACCTTTGCCGCCATAGGTATCTACGATGATTTTTCGACCTGTCAATCCTGTATCGCCATGCGGTCCACCGATAACAAATTTTCCAGTTGGATTGATATGATAAGTAATTTTATCATTGAATAGCGCTTGTATTTCAGGTTTTAATTGTTTTTTTACTCTTGGAATGAGTATATTTATCATATCCTCTTTGATTTTTGCGAGCATTTTCTCGTCAGCATCAAAGTCGTCATGCTGTGTCGATATCACGATAGTATCTATTCGTACTGGCTTATGATCATCTGAGTATTCTATAGTTACCTGAGATTTAGCATCAGGTCTCAAATACTTAATTTCGTTATTTTCTCTGCGTAAAACAGCCAACTCTTCAAGCAATTTATGCGCTATATCTAGTGCTAAAGGCATATAATTGTCTGTTTCGTTGGTCGCATAGCCAAACATCATTCCTTGGTCACCAGCTCCTTGTTCTTCAGGGTTTTTGCGCTCTACACCTTGGTTGATATCTGCTGACTGCTCGTGGATAGCTGAGAGCACTCCACATGAACTAGCATCAAACATATATTCACTCTTAGTATAGCCTATCTTAGTGATTACATCTCTTGCGATAGATTGTACATCGAGGTAAGCATTCGATTTAACTTCGCCAGCTAATACTACTTGACCTGTTGTTACTAAAGTTTCACAAGCCACCTTAGAGTTAGCATCATAAGCTAGAAAATGATCTATCAGTGCATCTGAAATCTGGTCAGATACTTTATCGGGGTGTCCTTCGGAAACGGATTCGGAAGTAAATAAATATGGCATAATATTCTAATTATAAAAATAAGGCGCAAATCTAATAAAATTGACTTAGATATTAGATTGAAATTTTAGCTCATTTTACATCAAAATGAAAGATTTCCAAATCTTCCATTTTACCGATAAATGCATCGCCGGATTGAATGGGTCCTACTCCCGCTGGGGTTCCAGTAAATATGAGGTCGCTTGTTTCCAATGTGAAATACCTAGATAACTCAGATATGATACTTGAAAATGAATGAATCATTTGCTTGGTATTACCATGCTGAACCATCATTCCATTTTTTATCAACGAAAAGCTCAAATTTTTTAAATCAAATTTAGTTTTAGCAACGAAGTGACCTAATAGTGCAGAACCATCAAAAGCTTTAGCTTTTTCCCATGGTAGTCCTTTGGCTTTTAGATTGGATTGAATATCTCTAGCTGTAAAATCGATACCTAAACTTAGTTCTTCATAATAATTGAAAGCCTCTTCTAATGGAATATTTTTACCCTGTTTGCTTATCTTTAGGACGAGTTCGCACTCATAGTGAATATCCTTGGAGAAGTTTGGCAGTGACCAAGACTTTGAAATATCATGCAATGATGAAGCAGGTTTCATAAATATAACCATTGATTCAGGAATTTCATTTTTCAATTCGTGAATATGGTCAACATAATTCCTACCTATACAGAAAATTTTCATTTAGAATGTGAAGAAAAGTAATTGTTAAAAAATAGCCATATAGCAGGGCTATGATCAACCCGAGTTTACAAGATTTAGGTCGTCTAGTTAGGCACTTTGTATATCTGACTGTAGTTCCTACATTTATCGTAGGAAGTTCGGACAAGTCACGAACCGTCAGTCCGCCATTGCACCTTTAGACATTTGACCCGTCATGTGTTTAATTTATAGAGATCAAGCGCGATAAATCTATATGGCTAGTGCAAATATACGTTAATCCATCATAATTTCAATAAATATTTCTAGCTTTGTCATTCAATTATTTCTATGAGTGGTAAAATTATTGGCTTGGGTGGAGTATTTATAAAATCACAAGATAAACCTCGTTTGCTAAAATGGTACGCAGATGTCTTAGATACTAAAATGGAGGATTGGGGAACGATTTTGCCTATAGCACAGATAGATTCAAATGAGAGTCAAGTATTTTCGGTTTTTCCAGAATCAACCAATTATTGTCATTCGCACCAGTCGTATATGATAAATTGGATGGTGGATGATTTAGAGAAATTAATAGAAAAATTAAAAGTGAAAAATATTGAAATCAATATGGGTGAAGAAAGTGAGTATGGTAAATTCGCATGGCTCGATGATTGTGATGGGAATAAATTGGAGCTCTGGGAGCCACCTAAAATCAATTCAAAATAGCTCATAGCTCGAAATATTAATGAAACCTTGTGCTATTGTCATTTTAAATTGGAATGGAATTGCTTTCTTAAAGCAGTTTCTGCAATTATTAATAGATAGAACACCAGAGGCTTTAGCTAATATTTATGTCATAGATAATGATTCAAGCGATGATTCTGTATCATTTTTGCGAGAAAATTTCGCTAAAGTTGGAATTATACAGAATAAAAACAATTATGGCTTCGCCGGCGGTTATAATCATGGATTAAAAGAAATTAAAGAACCAATATTGTGCCTACTCAATTCTGATATTGAAGTAACTGGTCATTGGCTGCAACCTATTTTGAACCATTTCAATGAACATGAGAATGTAGCTGCGATTCAGCCCAAGGTTTTGGATTATAAAAATAAAACTAAGTTTGAGTATGCTGGCGGCAGTGGAGGTTTTTATGATCACTTTGGCTATGCAGTCTGTCGCGGCAGATATTTCGATCATGTAGAAGAAGATATGGGTCAATATGACGATGTCGTAGATATATTCTGGGCTAGTGGTTGTTGTTTTTTTGTAAGGAATTCTGTTTTTAGAGAAGTAGGTTGTTTTGATTCAGATTATTTTGCGCACCAAGAAGAAATAGACTTGTGCTGGCGAATTAACAACTATGGTTATAAGATACAAGTAATACCCCAATCGGTAGTTTATCATTATGGTGGAGGCAGCTTACCCTATGGCAGCTATTTTAAATCTTATCTCAATTTTAGAAATAGTTTGTTTAATCTGTTCAAAAATCTAAAAAAACGACACTTGATATTTGTACTTCCTACCCGCATGATCTTAGATGGAGTAGCAGCTATTCATTCTATCATTAAGACCAAAAATTTACTGACATTTCGTTCAATAATACATGCTCATAGCTCTTTTTACTTATCATTATCTACACTCATTGAGAAGCGAATTAAAATAAAATATAAAGGTTATCCAAAGACCACCATGAAAAAATATATCTTACTTGATTACTATATTTTTAAATGTAGATACTTTAGTGAGTTATTGCATTAAATAAGGAATTATGGATGGAAGTATTAAGAAAACGATGCCTGAATTAAATAGAATTTCAAAAGAAGAATATACCTTGAAACATCAAGGTGGATTGGTCTTGATTCTGGATAATGTCCGTAGTGCTTTCAATGTCGGATCAATCTTTCGAACTGGTGATGGTATGGGTGTGTCTTTTATTTATCTATGCGGTATTACTTGTCAAATAAACAATAGAGAATTACAAAAAACAGCATTAGGTGCAGAGTTATCCGTACCTTCCGTTTATTTAGAATCTGCTAGAGAAGCTATAACCCTTTTAAAAAATGAGGGTTATATGATCTTGGCTCTAGAACAAACTCATGATAGCAAAACATTGCAGAACAACTTGTTTGAAACGAATAGGAAATATGCTATAATAGTAGGCAATGAAGTCGAAGGAGTATCAGAAGAAGTTCTTCGTATAGTCGATGCTTGTATAGAGATTCCACAAGTAGGCGCAAAACATTCCTTAAATGTAGCGAATGCAGCTACTATTGTCCTTTGGGAATACTTTAAATCGAGAAATAATGCTTATACAATCTAGTTTTCAAAAGGTAAAAAAGTATACTTCAGTTCGTTCTGGAGAGAATAAACTAGGACAAAGTCTAGATATAAACAAGAATGACATATTGAATCGCCGAGAGTTATTGTCTGTTCTAAAAAATCTGAAGTCAAAGTATATTATCCTCGGAATTTGTGAAGATGTAGGTGTGAGAGCAAATTATGGTAAGGCTGGTGCAAACAAAGCGTATGATACTTTTTTGTCATACTTTGTCAATGTTCAAAACAATCAATTTATTGCTAGCGATGCTATTTTTTTATTGGGTGAAATATTCGTTACTGATATACAGAATGCTTCCAAGGAAGTAAATAACATAGATAAGCTCAGAGAACTTTGCGCTAAAATAGATGAGCGTGTAGTTCCTGTTATTGAGTCTATAGTTATGTCTGGTAAAATACCTATTATAATCGGTGGAGGACATAATAATGCTTATGGAAATATAAAAGGTACAGCTCTAGCTTTAGATAAAAAAATTGATGTGTTAAATATTGATCCTCATGCTGATTTTAGGGTAGAGGAGGGAAGACATAGTGGTAATGGGTTTCGCTACGCTTTCTCTGAAAACTATATCGAAAGATATGGGGTTTGGGGTTTACATGAAAATTATAATAATCAATCCATCCTTGATAGTTTTTCTCAAAACCCAAATCTATTCTTTGAGAGTTTTGATAATATGCTGAGAAATTCCTCAATTTCTCTAGATCAATTTTTAAATCAATTTTCAAATGAGATTGGCTTAGAATTGGATTTAGATGCTGTAAAAAATATGCCTACCTCCGCAAAAACACCTGTTGGTTTTGCAGAAGAGGAAGTCATCTATTTCGTTTATAAAATTTCAACTTCTAAAATAGTATTATATTATCATTTGACAGAAGGAAGTCCAGATGAGGCAAATGCTTATATCGTCGGGAAATTTCTAACTTATCTTGTTACCTCAATTATTAAGACAAAGTAGATGTATACTAGAATAAATCCTCACACTTTACGAGATGAGATAGTAGATCGAACGACCTTTGAAAAAGAAGTTTCAGAATCTTTGTCTAGGTGTCAATTGAGGAAGGATAATCATTTATCATACTGTTCTAAACTTGGAGAACTTTATCGCTTAGATGGCAATTATCAAGCTGCAGAGGATATCTTAAAATCAGTTTTATTGGATTTGGAAGATTCTTCAGATGAAAAGTTAGTATTTTTAACTGAACTCCGACTAGCTATCGTTTATCAGTATGCAGGTGATTGGGAAAATGCACTCAATTTATTTGAAAAATTAGAGTTTGAACCATTTAACCCAAATTAATCATTAGAAGCCACAACGTGGCGAACTAAATGATTTAGTTGGGGTTATCCCGATTTAGAATTTGTTTCAAGATTTATAAAATATTGAAATACAAATTCTTAATCGATTCTGCATTTTCTAATGCAG